>ONAE01000045.1 GCA_900315695.1 uncultured Prevotella sp.
GGTGTCAAGAATGTTGAGGTCAACATGAAGAAACACAGAAGCAGCGTCATCACGTCTGACATAGGCGTCATGTCAATCCAGATGTCTTTTTTCTGTATCTTAATTTTAGCCATACTAAAACTGATTTATAAAGTTTTAAATGGTTAGAAATTAAGCCTCGTTGTGGTTTGAATCGTAAGTGGCTGAGATAGTGAAGCCAATCTCGTCAAGAGCGTATGTCAGCTTGTCGATCTTGTTAGAGAAGAAGTTGTAAACAACGGTAGCTACCCAAGAGGTCAAGATACCAGATGCTGTGTTCACAAGAGCCTCAGAAATACCGGCAGACAGAGCCATAGAGTCAGCACCACCACCTGCAGACAGAGCCTGGAATGATCCGATCATACCGAGCACAGTACCGAACAGAGCGGTCAGGGTACCCAGAGATACGATGGTTGCAACCATTGGCATGTTCATCTGAAGAGTTGGCATCTCAAGCTGAGTAGCCTCCTCGTGAGCCTGCTGAATCTTTGCGATCTTAGCAGCCTTCTTCAGTGTATCGTCGGTCTCAACGGTCTGATACATGTTGATAGAAGCCATAACTACGTTACCTACTGTGCCCTGCATCTTGTTGCAGAGATCCTTTGCCTTAGCAAAGTCCTGAGCCTTGATGGCATTCTTTACTTCGGCGGTGAACTTAGCCAGGTTCATCTTACCAGAAGCGGTCTTGATAGCGAAGAAACGCTCGATACCAAGGCAGATAACGGTGAAGAGAAGGGTAAGGATAAGACCTACAACGAAACCTCCCTTATACACTGTACCGCCATAACCTGCGCAGCAGCAGATTGCAAGAATGATCCACGCAGCTTTAACACCTTGGAAGCCCGATTTTTTAGCTGGGGCTGCAGCCTTTGTTGTTGTTGCCATAAAATTTAATTTTAATTTTTTAGTTATTTAAAAATTTAAGTTTGTAAATAGTCTATTATTAAATTGACCTCGCAAAGATAGCAATTAAAAGTCTTATAAAAGCCGTTTTAATATCTTTTAACTCGGATTTTATTGATTTATTTCAATTTTGCCACTGTATTTCTAATGCGATTCATCGCTTCGACGATATTTTCGTCACTTGTGGCGTAACTCATGCGGAAGCATTCTGGGTCGCCAAAAGCATCGCCTCCGACGGTTGCGACGTGTCCTTTTTCAAGCAGGTACATCGCGAAATCAGTGGAGTTGTTGATAGTGGTCTCGCCATCGCTCTTGCCATAGAAGCTGCTGCACTTGGGGAAGAGGTAGAAAGCCCCCTCGGGCACATTCACTTCGAGACCAGGAATCTCCTTGGCGAGTTTCACGATGAGGTCACGACGGCGCTCAAAGGCCTGACGCATCTCCTCGACGCACTCCTGACTGGATACATAGGCGAACTCTGCGGCCTTCTGGCTCACGGAGCATGGACCGCTGGTGTACTGGCCCTGCAGCTTGTTGCAGCCCTTCACGATCCACTCGGGACCTGCGATGTAGCCGATACGCCAGCCTGTCATGGCATAAGCCTTCGACACACCGTTGACGATGATGGCGCGCTCCTTCATGCCTGGGAACTGTGCGATTGACTCGTGCTTGCCGATGTAGTTGATATGCTCATAGATCTCGTCGGCCAGCACAAACAGGTCGTCGTGTTTCAGGATGACATCGGCGAGGGCCTTCAGTTCCTCCTTATTATATACGCTACCTGTGGGGTTGCTGGGCGAGCAGAGAATGATCATGCGGGTCTTGGGGGTGATGGCGGCTTCCAACTGCTCGGCAGTCATCTTGAAGTTTTGGTCGAAACCTGCCTCTACAATCACGGGCTCACCACCTGCCAGCTTCACCATCTGGGGATAGCTCACCCAGTAGGGAGCGGGGATGATGACTTCCTCGCCATCGTTCACCAATGCCATCACGGTGTTGCAGACACTCTGCTTGGCTCCGTTGGATACAAGGATCTCTGACGGAGTGTAGTGCAGATGGTTCTCGCGCTCCAGTTTGCGGGCGATGGCCTGACGCAGATCGGGGTAGCCGGGAACTGGTGAGTAGCGGGAGTAATTCTCATCGATAGCCAGCTTGGCAGCCTGCTTGATGTGGTCGGGGGTATTGAAGTCGGGCTCACCGACACTCATGTTGATGACATCGATGCCCTGGGCTTTCATTTCTGAACTCTTCTGTGACATTGCCAGTGTGGCTGAGGGAGCCAGACGCTGCAAACGATTTGATAGTTGTGCCATATTTGTTACAAATTTGGGTGCAAAAGTAATCAAAATTATTATTAAAACATCATGATTGCGTCACTTTTTCGTGTTTTTAAACGGAATTTGTGACGTTTTGACCCCTATTTCAGGTGAAGGGTGTGCCCCATACGGTTTTTCTTCGTCTCCAGATAGCGGAGGTTGAAGGGATTGGGGGTTACCTCGATGGGTACGTTCTCGATGATTTCAAGTCCGTATGCCTCCAGGCCTACACGTTTCACAGGGTTGTTGGTCAGCAGGCGCATCTTGTGTACGCCCAGGTGGCGCAGCATCTGTGCCCCACAGCCGTAGTCGCGCTCATCGGGCTTGAAACCCAGATGCACATTGGCATCCACGGTGTCGTAGCCTTCCTCCTGCAGTTTGTAGGCGGCGATCTTGTTCATCAGTCCGATGCCTCGCCCTTCCTGCTGCATGTAGATCACCACGCCCTTGCCCTCTTTCTCGATGGCCTGCATGGCCTTGTGGAGCTGTTCGCCGCAGTCGCAGCGCTTTGAGCCGAGGATGTCGCCCGTCATACATGAGGAGTGCACACGCACGAGGATGGGCTCGTCGTCTTTCCATTCGCCCTTGATGAGTGCCAGATGCTCCAGACCTGTGCTCTTCTGACGGAAGGGTATCAGGCGGAAATGGCCGTAGTCGGTGGGCATATCCACCTCTTCGCCCACCTCGATGAGTGATTCCTTTTTCAGACGGTAGGCTATCATATCTTTGATACTGATAATCTTCAGATTCCACTCCTTGGCCAACTCCATCAGTTGGGGCAGACGTGCCATCGTGCCGTCTTCGTTCATGATTTCCATCAGGGCACCGGCAGGGTAGAGCCCCGCCATGCGGCAGAGGTCGATGGCGGCTTCGGTATGTCCGCTGCGACGGAGTACGCCGTTCTCCTGGGCATAGAGGGGGTTCACATGGCCTGGACGTCCGAAGGTCTCAGGACGGGAGGCGGGATCGGCGAGGGCCTTGATGGTCTCGGCGCGGTCGTGGGCAGAGACACCCGTGGTGCAACCTTCCAGTTTATCGACGGTTACGGTAAAGGGAGTGCCCAGAACAGACGTGTTGTCCTGTACCTGATGGGGCAGGTCGAGTTCCTTACAGCGTTCGATGGTGATGGGAGCGCAAAGCACGCCACGGGCGTTCTTCAGCATGAAGTTCACTTTCTCGGCTGTGATCTTCTCGGCTGCGATGATGAGGTCGCCCTCATTCTCGCGGTCCTCGTCATCGACTACGATCACGAACTTGCCTTTCCCGAAGTCTTCTACGGCTTCCTCTATTGTGTTTAGTTTGAATGATTCCATATTGTTACACCTTATTATATATAATAGTAGTCTGTTATGCTAACTTTGGTTGCCCCTCCGACAATGCCGTTGTACGAGGGATGATGCGGTCACTCGTCTGGCGGATGGTACGCAGATCTCTGTACAGGCGGAAACGGTAACGTATCATCCTGAAGTAGAAGAACGCGCCCAGAGGCAGGAAGAGACCAGTGACAATGTTCAGCCACTTCTTGTGGAACGGTCTGGTATGGGCGGTTGTGGCGATAATCGGGTAGTGGTTGAGCTCTGCAAGTATCTTCCTGTCGCGTGTATAAGACAGGTCCTCAATTACCACCTCGAGCGTATGGTTGATACGCTCGATCTCCTGATCGTCACCAGCATGGAAGAATACCTTGATAGGATTCGGCCAGTGCAGCAGATTATGGTTCTCGCTGTAAGCCTCAATCTCCTTGGAGATATTCTGCAGCATGATTGTATCCATCTTGTACTTCGGATCTTCAATGATAACCTCCTTGCGGTTGATGTAGCGCTTCTGGCGCAGACCCAGCACACGCATGGCGATATTCTTGTAGAGGTCAATGTTGAAGACGGTGGAGTCTTTGTTGGCTTTATAGGTAAAGAACACGGCGATAGGGGTGAGCACTATGGTGGAGATGGTCTGTCCGAACCATACCTCCCACTGTCCGTCGCGCGCCATACGCATACCAGAGTTGTCGAAGATGTAATACACGATAAACACCATCACGGATACCACTACCGGCACACCCAGTCCACCCTTACGGATGATGGCACCCAGGGGTGCTCCGATGAAGAAGAAGATCAGGCACGACAGCGACAGGGTGAACTTCTTGATGGCTTCAATCTTGTGATGACGGTAGTTACGGTGGAGGTATTTGGCATATTCCATCTTCATCTCCATGTCTGTCATCACCTGTTGCACACGTGTCAGGGCGCCCTTCACGGCAGTCTGCTTTGCCAAAGCTGGCTGCTGGGCATAGACGGAGTCGAAGGGCTTCGCGTTTGCAGCCAGAGCCTTCACCAGCTTTAAGGAGTCTTTCTTCTGTAGATCGGGCTGGCGGAAATAGTAAGCCTTGGCATCCTTATAATAAGACCTTCCCACGCTGTCGTTAAACTCCTTCAGGGAGTCGAGGTCGTGTATGATCCTGCTCAGGCTCTTGGCACGTGCATCGCCAGCCACTTCAGCCATATCTGTGAGGTTGAAGCCGCTGTCGAAGTCGAGAACGATATGCTTCACAGAGAAGGTCTCTCTGCGGTAGGGCACCGCAGCGCTGTTGGCGAGATCCTGAGAACGCATATTCTCAAACCACTCACCGCTATAGAGCTTCAGTAGGAGGTGTTTCTTCTCCGCTGTTGTTTGCATCATGCCAGAATCGGCTAGGATGATAGCCTGATCCTCGTAACTGCCTGTCTGGCGGTAGATCATGATGCCATAGAGCATACCCGTGTTCAGGTCTTTCTTCTGTACGTAGATGTTTGAGCCAGGGATACCATCGTAGAAGATACCCTCAGGAATCTCGAGTTCCGGACTCTTCTGCTTCATCGAGATGAGCAGCTGGTAGAAAGAGAGGTTGGACTTGGGATATACCACATCCTGGAAGAAATATGAGACGCCCGATATGAGGAGCACTATCACGATCAGGGGCCTGAAGGCCTGCATCAGCGAGATGCCTGCTGCCTTGATGGCTGTCAGCTCGGAGCTCTCACCCAGATTACCGAAGACAATCAGCGAACTCAGCAGGATGGCCAGTGGTAAAGCCTGAGGCAACAGCATCAGACCCATGTACCAGAAGAACTGTGCCAGAACGTCGAGCGACAGTCCTTTACCGATCAGCTCATCGACATAGCGCCAAAGGAACTGCATCATCAGCACAAACTGGCAGATGAAGAATGTTCCCATAAACAGCATGCCGAACTGCTTGGTGATGAATATGTCTAATTTCTTAATTCTGAGCATATCAGGGTGCAAAGGTACATTTTTTAATTAAGAATTAAGAATTTAGCCACATTTTTTAACGCTTACAGCCCGCTGGCCCTGTGCAGTCTGTCGAGATTGCTCTCCCAAAGGATTCTCAGGCCTTCGGCATCGTCATCTTCCGCAAAATCAGTAATCAGTAAGGTCAGATGGTGTGTAAGGTCACTCTTCTCGATGCGCATTTCCCAGTAGGCATCGTCGTCCATATCGTCATCGTAATCCCATTTCAGTCTGATATGGTCGTATTTCACATATTCTATAAGGTGAGCCTTGCGGATGTCTTGTTGTGTCCATGGCTCTCCCCAGGTGAAGGTGAAGATGCCATCTTCTTCTGTAACGTGATCAGCCAACCATCGTTCGAGTCCGTGAGCGTTGCTGATTTGCTCCCAAATGATGTTTGGCGACTTCGTTTTCAGCGGATATTCAATGTCTATTCTTTGCTTTCCCATATGCTTAAAAATCCATTTGTTATTGGTAAAATGAGATATCTACGCCACAAAATTACGAAAAAACAGCGAAATAAAAAATATTTTTCCGAAAAATTTTGGTGGTTCCGAAATTTTATGTACCTTTGCACCCGCTTAACAGCAGATGGCGGGATAGCTCAGCTGGTTAGAGCGCATGATTCATAATCATGAGGTCGCCGGTTCAATCCCGGCTCCCGTCCTCGTTTCATGATGTAGAGGCCCTTGGTGGGGGTGCTGGTTTGATGACCTAGCAGGTCGTACCACTGTGTGGGCTCATCACTGTTTGCGGAAAATGGTGCGTGGATGGCGGTAGGGTTGTCGCTGAAGGCAGAGAGGGCTGCAGTGGGCCTGCCGTCAGTGGTGAAAGCCCCCATATCATAGGCCTTCCAACCAATGGTGGTGTAATAATCTGGTTTCCAGGTGCCGTCAGGCTCAGGTTCCCAATATAGGATACCTGCACATTGTGAGAGGGACTTGACCTTGTTGAAGAGATCAGTCATCACCTGTGAGGCCTTGTCGGCATCCTTTACACTGAAACCTGTCTCGACAATCATCACGGGTACGTTAAAGAGGTCGCCCAGCTTTTTTACGCTGTTGGCGGCATTCGTGTTACTGGCAACATCGCTTTTTGTACTGTTCCAATCTTCCCAGTCTGGATAGTGGGAAAGGCCTATCATGTCAAACTTGCCGCCAGCCTCCTTGAACTCCCGATAGAACCAGCCGTTGGATTCAGCAGCTTTATAAGCATCGGCGATATGGACGATGACGTAGGCATCAGGAAAAACCTCTTTTACTGCATCATAACCGGCATTGCTGAGGGCCACATAATTGGTGTAGCGTGCACTGCCGCTTTTGTTCCAATCAATCTTGCCCTTATCGAAGATCATACCGTTGTTGGTCTCGTTACCCACCTGTACCCACTTGGGCTCGATGCCCTTTGCCTTCAAGGCATTCAGGATGTCCTTCGTATGGTCTGCGATGGCGGTTTTCACTTGGTCGAGGGTGTATCCGCTCCAGTCTTTTGGCATCTCCTGACGCTTAGGATCGGCGAAGAAGTCGCTATAATGAAAGTCGATCATCACGTCGAGGCCCTGCTGGTGTGCACGTTCTGCTTTCTTCAGAACGTCGGCCTTGTCGCACCAGGTTCCATAGCCGTAGCCTTGGGGATTCACCCAGACACGCAGGCGCACAGCGTTCATGCCGATCTCTTTCAATAGGGCGCATAACTCCATCTCCTGACCTTGGGCATTCTGGAATGTCCTGCCACTGGCTTCCATCTCTGTGCACCAGCTGATATCCGCACCACGGACAAAGGTGTTCTGGGCATTGACGTCTGTAAATAATAACAGGAGTAATAACGATGCAACTATTTGTTTCATTGTGGGGTGTTTTAAGTTATATTTCTGTATCCAAGGGACAAAGATAAGCAAAAAAACACAAATTTTGAACGGAAAAACGAAAAATATGGTTTGTTTTGCAAATTTTTCGTTATTTTTGCAGGCAACTAAGTAACCATTCGCATGAGAAGACTATATTTACTATTGTTAGCTGCGCTTTTTGCCGGCACTGTGACAGCCCAGAGATTATCGGTGTCGATACTGGGCGATTCGTATTCCACTTATGAGGATTTTGTGACACCTTCTACCAATGAACTGTGGTATTACGCCAAGAACGTTGAGGCTAAGACCGACGTGAAGGACGTGAGCCAGACCTGGTGGTATCAGGTGATCAAGGAGAACGGCTGGCGGTTGTGCCTGAATAACTCTTATAGCGGCGCTACGATCAGCTATACGGGCTATGACGGCAATGATTACAGCGCCCGTTCCTTTAATACCCGTATGAACAACTTAGGCTCGCCGGATATCATCTTCGTCTTTGGTGCCACCAACGACAGTTGGGCGGGTTCGCCAGTCGGTGCGTATAAGTATGAGGGCATCACGAAGGCGGATATGTATGATTTCCGTCCGGCATTGGCACATATGTTGAAGTGGATGACTGACTACTATCTGAACACCCCCATCTACTTTATCTTAAATGACGATCTGCGTGATGAGATCGATGAGTCGGTGAAGACCATCTGTGCCCGTTATGGAGTGCCCGTGATAGAGCTTGAGGGCATCGACAAGATCTCCGGACATCCCTCAGTGAAGGGCATGCGCCAGATTGCTGACCAAGTGAACCGATTCTTGAAAAAGTAATATACATCTTCTGAAAAAGGTATGAGACGACTCTCTTTCATTCTGCTTCAACTGTTCGTGTGCGCCTCGTTGGGGGCTCAGGATGTCATCGACTTGACGGGATCCTGGGACTTTGCCGTAGGCGACTCGGCTGTCTATAACGATTTTGTGTTACTGCCTGGTACGATGGCCTCTAATGGCAAGGGTGAGCAGACAGGACGTCTGTGGTATCAGCGCAGCATCTATGTGCCGGCAGGCTGGAAAGAGCGGCACGTGTCGCTCGTTCTTGAGCATCCGAGTGCGGAAACCTTCGTCAAGGTGAATGGCAAAGAGGTGGGCAGCAGTCAGAATCGTTTCACAGCCCACAAATACGACATTTCCAAATTCCTGATATTTGGAGAGCGCAATAGGATAGAAGTCTCTACGCCATCGACCAAAGGTAACTGGCAGGGTATTTCAGGACGTGTGGAACTGCGTGCGCAGCCTCTTGACCTCTATATCGAACGGGTGAAGCTGACACCTCATCCCTTTCAGGGAGTTTTGCAGATCGACCTTCAGTTGGCTGGACGTATCAACTATCTGGCCAGTGAGGTGGTGGAGGTGCTGATGCAGCGTGTGGATGTTGACTCTGCCGCCATCATGAGCCGCTACTTTACCTTGAACAACCGTCAGCTTAGGCTCCTGATGCCTTTCGACAACGAGGTGGCCATCTGGGATGAGTTCCATCCGCACCTCTATCGTATCGGCATCACAGCGGGTAATGACTACTACGAGACAACTTTCGGCATGAATGAAACGACGATGGATAGCCATCAGCCCGTTCTCAACGGACATCATATCTTCCTTCGTGGGGTGGTGAAAGACAATGAGTTCCCCCAAACAGGATGCCCTCCGACGGATGTGTCGTGGTGGCTTGACACCTTCCGCTCTTGTAAGGAGCGTGGACTAAACCTGATGCGATTCAAGGGCTATTGTCCGCCTGAAGCTGCCTTTAGGGCTGCTGACAGACTGGGCTTCTACCTGCAGCCCGATATCCCTGCGGCAAAGGGCGATGAAACCAACCGCGTGATAGAGGCTTATATCCATCATCCCTCGTTCCTCCTGCTGGGAGCCGAATATTTCCCTGACTCCATCCGACCTGCCATTCAGTCGATCCCGACTTCAGGGATGGATAACGACAGCTTACGCCTGAACTACTATAAGCATGAGATTGAGGCCAGTCTGTTGTCTGACGACAATGCGGGATTCGAACTGCAGGACTTCAACGAGGTCAGTCGCCTTCCTGCCAAGCAGTTTCATCTGTTCTGCTCGTCAGTCGTGCCGTTGGTTCGTTTCCCAAAAACTCATTTCACTGCTGCCGATACGCTCCGCTTGCCTGTAGAGGTCTATAATGCGATGAATGGCGATATCAGTCCCATCCGAGCCGCCTATTACATCACCAACGAACGACAACAGGTGTTGGCTGGCGGTGAGATCTCAAAGAAGGGCATCCCTCTGGGAAAACATGTGGAATTGGGCACCATCACCGTACCCTTCAATTCGATTCCAGGTCCTCAGAAACTCGCCCTCACTGTCACTTTAGGCAATAAGATCGCCAACCGCTGGGAGTTCACAGTTACTCGATAACAAGAAAGAGAGATCAAACGATCTCTCTTTTTGTGATCCGTTTGGGGCTCGAACCCAAGACCCCAACATTAAAAGTGTTGTGCTCTACCGACTGAGCTAACGGATCGACCTTATTTATGCAATCTTTCGAAAGCGGGTGCAAAATTACAAAGATTTTTTGAATCTGCCAAATTTATTCGGGGGATTTTTCATTTAGAGGTCCTTTTTTACTCTCTTTTGTCACGTAACGCTGGTAGTAGGCTATGAGCAGACTGGTAAGCGGCAAGGCTATAATCAGACCGATGAATCCCAACAAGGCACCCCACACAGAGAGACTCAGCAACAGGATGGCAGGGTTCATGCCCATGGCACTACCCATGACTTTGGGTGTGACAACCATGTCGCAGATTATCTGTACGACGATGAAGACAATCAAGGCTCCCAGCAGGATAATCCAGAAACTCTGCCCTGTGTCAGCAGCCTTCAACAGTGCTAACAATACCGTAGGTATGAGGGCAAAAGTGTGCAGATAAGGCACCAGATCCATGATGCCAATCATAATGCCAAGTCCGATAGCCATCGGGAAGTCGATAATCGTAAAACCGATGCAGAAGAGGATGCCCATGATGAGAGCCACAAGTCCCTGACCGCGTACATAGTTGTTGAGTGCCTCCTTCGCATCACCCATCAGTTCATGCCAGAACGGACGGTGCTTCTCTGGGAAGATTCGGATCCAGTTCTCTGACAGATACTCATAGTCGAGCAGGATGAAGAACATATATAATAAGGTGATGAATGAGGCGATGATGCTCATAATGACGCTATAAGTCTGTCCGAGGAATGAGAATAAGCCTGGCATGATCGACTTGAGGCCGTCGGTAAAGTCCTTGCTCTTGAAGAACTTCTCAATCTCATAATGATTCTCATTGAACCATTGTGCCACAGCTTCTGGAATGGAGTTGATGTTCGCTGTCTTATGGATATAATCGGTAACCAGACCCCCCAACTTCTCAAACTGCTCTATCATTGGTGGGATGATCAAGAGCCCTATACACGTCAGGACGGCTATGACAACAATAAGGGTCAGTATGATGCTGAGGGCACGGGGCGTGTGCAGGCGCCGATCTGCAAATTTTACCATTGGATAGAGCAGATAGGCGAAGATCCATGCGACGAAGAAAGGTAGCAGGACGCTGCTGAGGTAATCAATCAGCAGAAACACTGCTATTGCGATAAACCAAAGACCTGCCCGCCTGAGCAGGAGATCATAGTTAATGGACTTTTCTGTCATATTTTCAGTCATTTGTCGGCAAAATTACCAAATCCTTTTTAAAAATTGCAAAGATTATACTATTTTTTTTGTCTGTTCTGATAATTTGCGCTATATTTGTCCCCGTTATGGGCATATTATACATTGTTCCAACACCTGTAGGCAATATGGAGGACATGACCTTTCGGGCTGTCCGTATCCTGAAAGAGGTGGATCTCGTGCTTGCGGAAGATACCCGGACATCGGGCATCCTTTTGAAGCATTATGATATCAAGAACTCGCTGATGTCTCATCATAAGTTTAATGAGCATGGCACCTCGGCTGGCATCGTCAACCGTTTGTTGGCAGGTGAGAATGTGGCGCTGATCAGTGATGCAGGTACGCCAGGTATCAGCGATCCGGGTTTCTTCTTGGTGCGTGAGGCTGTAAGGGCTGGGGTAGAGGTGCAGTGTCTGCCAGGGGCCACCGCCTTTGTGCCTGCACTGGTGTCGAGCGGACTGCCATGTGACCGTTTTGCCTTCGAGGGCTTCCTGCCACAGAAGAAAGGTCGTCAGACGAAGCTCGAATCACTGAAGGACGAGGAGCGCACGATGATCTTCTATGAGTCACCTTATCGGCTGGTGAAGACGCTGCAGCAGTTTGCCGAGACTTATGGTGGTGAGCGTCAGGTGAGTGTCTGCCGTGAGATTTCCAAGGTGCATGAGGAGAGTGTGCGTGGAACGCTCGATGAGGTGATAGCCCATTTCAAGGAGAAAGAGCCAAAAGGTGAGATCGTCATCATCCTGGCAGGGTGTGGTGAGAAGCCTAAGGCATCGAAAAGTGAACCATATAATAATAAATAAGGTATGAAAAAGCTAGTTTATGCGATAGCCTGCACACTTGCAGTTACCAGCTGTAACCAGGATGCAGTCAAGAAAGCCGAGCAGAATGCCCAGCATCAGCGTGACTCCCTGGAGCAGATCATCTCTCAGAAAGATAATGAGATCAATGATATGATGACCACCCTGAGTGATATCGAGGAGGGATTCCGTGAAATCACAGAGGCTCAGAGTCGTGTGACACTTGCCAAACAGGGTGAGGGTACGAATACCATGCAGCGTATTAAGGAGAATCTGCAGTTCATCCAGTCGGCTATGCAGCAGAACAAGGAGCTTATCAACAAGCTGAAGCAGCAGGTACGCGAGAGTTCTGTGAAGGGTAATCAGCTGAAGAAGATCATCGATAATCTGACTCAACAGCTGGAGACCAAGGATCAGCAGTTGCAGGCCCTCCGCGAGGAACTGGACAGGAAGGATATCCATATTGCCGAGCTTGACGAGAAGGTGGCTGCCTTGAATACAGATGTAACAAATCTGCAGGAGGATAATTCGAAGAAGGAACAGACCATCAGCTCACAGGATAAGGCGCTTCATACAGCTTGGTTCGTGTTTGGCACCAAAAAGGAGCTTATGGAACAGAAAGTGCTCTCAAAGGACGGATTGTTCAGCAAGACCAAGATTCTTAAAGAGGATTTCAATAAAGATTACTTCACGAAGATCGACATACGTATCGACAGGGAAATCAAGCTTTATAGCAAGTCGGCACAGATCATGACCTCTCATCCGAGCAATTCTTACACTCTGCAGCGTGATGCCAACAAGCAGTTTGTGCTTCGCATCAATGATCCGGAGGTATTCTGGTCAACCAGCAAGTATCTGGTAGTGTTAGTGAAATAATACCTTTAGTTCTCTTGCCAGAAACTTCTGGTAAACAGCACAAGCACCGTCATGATTTCAAGACGTCCCATCAGCATCAGGAGGCATAATACCCACTTGATATGATCTGCCATGCCAGACCACGTGATGTTTGCGCCGATGTCGTTAGCCAGTGATGGACCTACGTTGCTGACACAACTCAAACCGATGATGATAGCATTGATGCTGTCGATGCCGGATATAATCATGATGGTTGTCGTCACCAACAGCATCAGGACGACAAGTACGAAGAAGGCAGAGAGGGCTATCAGTCTGGCTCGTGGTACATTCTGACCATTGATTCTGACGGGCAGTACGGCATTGGGATGCAGGCTCTGCCGGAAGTTGTTGCGGACTACCTTCAACAGCATCACACCACGGATACACTTGAAACCGCCACTGGTACTACCTGCACAGGCTCCGAGCAGCATGACGCAGCCGATGATGATCCATGTGATATGAGGCCATTGAGCCACGTCGTCGCTATAAACGCCTGTGGTTGTCATGAATGATACCACCTGGAAGAGTGATTCGCGGAAAGCCCGTTCGTAGCCATACCCCAACTGAACTACCAATGTTGACATGATTACCATCGTGGTAATAGCCACTACCGTGACATAGAGCTTGAATTCCGAGTCTCTGAAAAGGTGCGTCAGTCGGGTCTTGAAAATACTGACATATAATAAGGTGAAGTTGATGCCAGCCAGAAACTGGAAGAGGATGGAGATGTAGTCGATCTCAGGGGAGTTATACACGTTGGTTCCGTCGTTATGGATAGAGAACCCACCCGTAGCCGTTGTTGTCATCGAGTAATTCAGTGCCTCATACCAGTTCATGCCTGCTGCCCAGAAGGAAACACCGCAGCCGATGGTCAGCAGCAGATAGATAGACCAGATCCATTTGGCTGTGGTTGTTAGGCGAGGGTGCATCTTGGCCTTGATAGGTCCAGTGGCTTCTGCTGCGAACACCTTCACACTACCTGCTACCAGCGAGGGCAGAATGGCGATGGTGAAGAACACGATTCCCAAACCGCCTACCCACTGGGTGAGCGAACGCCAGAACAGGATGCCATGTGGCAGACACTCCACGTCGTCGATGATGGAGGCTCCTGTGGTAGTAAATCCGGAAATGGTCTCAAAGTAGGCATCTGTGAAATTCGTGATGCTGCCATGAATCAGAAAAGGCAGCATGCCAAACAGTGAGAAGATCACCCATACCGATGTTACAAGCAGATAGGCATCACGACGGCTCAGGGCATTCTCTGCATTCCTTCCAAAAAACAGAAATATGAAACCGAATCCTAAGGTTACCAGCATCGACATCATAAAAGCCACCTGGTCGTCTTCATGAAAAAAGATCGCCATGATAGCACACCATGACATGAAGAAGGCCTCGATAAACAGAAGGGAGCCGATAATCTTACTGATGATACGGAAGTTTACCATATCGGATTGGTTTTGAAGAATTTCTCTATTTGAGAAAGTTTAGTCTCATGACAGAACACCATGACAGAGTCGCCGGCTTCGATTTGAGAGTTACCATTCACCAGCATGCCAACACCGTTACGCACCAGTCCGCCGATTGTCACACCGAAAGGCAGTCCCAGGTCTTTCACGGGTCTCTTGGTTACTTTTGAGCCTTCGGCAGCAGTAAATTCTGCTACCTCGGCATCCACCAGCATCAGCGAGCGCATATTATCTACCTCGGCATCCAACAACATCTGGAAGATGTGGCTGGCTGCAATCGTCTTCTTGTTGATAATCGTACCGATATCCAGACTCTCTGCCATGTTCACGTAGTCCAGGTTCTCCACCAGGGCGATGGTCTTCCTGACACCCAGCTTCTTGGCTGTCAGACAAGCCAGGATGTTGGTCTCGGCATTTTCTGTCAGTGCCACGAAAGCCTGTGTGTGTCGGATGCCTTCTTCCTGTAGCAGACCCAGATCACGTCCGTCGCCATGAATCACCATCGCCTCCTCGTGCTCCAGCTGTTCATTCAGCTTCTCACAACGTTTTGAACTTTTCTCGATGATCTTCACGTTCATATAGTTAGGGATGGTCAGTGCTGCGCGGACAGCTGTCTTGCCACCACCCATGATAATCACATTCTTAACATCGGTATAGTGTTCCTTGCCTACAATCTTACGGATATAGGGGATATAGTCTTTTGTCGTCATGAAGTAGGCGAGGTCGTTCACGTGCAACTCGTCCATACCACTAGGGATCAAAGTGTCGTCATCCCGTTTGATAGCCACGATATGGTAAGGGTCGTCGGGTCCGCAGAGCTCGCGGAGCGGACGATTCAGGATCTCTGCCCCCTCCCTGAGTTTGATACCCAGCAGGGTCAGTGCTCCGTCGTGCACATCCCAGCGTTGTCTCACCCACGAGAGTTTCAGTCCGTTGGTGATATCGCCTGCAGCCAGCACCTCGGGATAAATCAGTGAGTCGATGCCCAGGTTCTTGAAAAACTGATGCATGTCGGGCGACAGATATTCGTAGTTGTCGATACGGGCCACAGTCTTCTTGGCGCCAAGGGCATGGGCGATGATACAGGCATTCATATTGACGCTCTCCTCTGGGGTGACGCCCACGAAAAGGTCTGCATGCTGCACACCAGCCTCCTTCAATGCCTTGATGCTGGTAGGTGAGGCCTGATAGGTCATCACGTCGTATTCGCTCAATCCTGCCAGCCGTTCGCTGTCACCGTCGATGAGCACACAGTCCTGATGCTCTCCCGACAAAAGCTTCGACAGATGAGTACCAACGGCACCTGCACCGACAATCACAACTTTCATGCTTCCGTAATGGCTTTAATGATACTCTCAGTGTCAAAGCCCACAATTTTTTGGAGCTCAGCCACTGTTCCGTGCTCAACAAATTCGTCTGGCATCCCTAAAATGGTAACTTTGGGCTGATAGCCGTGTTCGTTCATCCATTCCAATACAGCAGAACCCAGTCCACCTTTCTTGACACCATTTTCAAGGGTGATTACACGTTTGAACTTGCGTCCCACCTCTTCAAGAATCTCTTCGTCTATTGGTTTAAGGAATCGCATGTCGTAATGAGCCACGCTGACCTTGTTGCCGATTTTCTCGATAGCCTCAGTCACGTTGTTTCCTATCGGGCCGATACTCAGCACAGCCACGTCAGTGCCTTCATGCATCTTACGACCAGTACCAACCTTCACCTCTTCCAACGGACAGCGCCAGTCTTGTAGCACACCGCCACCTCGAGGATAGCGGATCACGAAAGGCCCCTTGTCAGGCAATTGTGCTGTGTACATCAGTCGCCGCAGTTCGTGCTCGTCCATCGGCGATGAGATTGTCAGGTTGGGAATCGGACGCAGTGCTGCCAGGTCAAAGGCACCATGGTGCGTAGGCCCGTCTTCGCCCACCAGTCCGGCGCGATCGAAGCAGAACACCATGTTCAGGTTCAACAGTGCCACATCGTGGATGATATTGTCGAAGGCACGTTGTGCGAATGCACTGTAAATATTACAGAAAGGCAGCAGACCATCCTTTGCCATACCGCCGGAGAAAGTAACGGCATGTCCTTCTGCGATACCCACGTCGAAGGTGCGCTCTGGCATCTCCTTCATCATGATGTTCATCGAACAGCCTGAGGGCATGGCGGGTGTCACTCCCACAATCTTCGGATTCTGCTTGGCCAGTTCCAGTAGAGTGTGCCCAAACACGTCCTGATACTTCTGGGGCTTGTTGGGATCCTTATCGACGATACGCTCACCTGTCTCCGGGTCGAACTTACCAGGGGCATGCCAGGTCGTCACGTCTTTCTCGGCAGGAGCATAGCCATGACCTTTCTGGGTATGCAGGTGCAGCAGTTTCGGACCCTTCATCTCCTTGATGAGGCTCAGGATACGTACCAGCTCCTTCACGTTATGTCCGTCAAACGGACCGAAATAACGGATATCCATACCGTCGAAGATGTTCTGCTGATGTGCGATGGCACTCTTGATAGCATTCGACAGACGCTGGATGCCCTTCTTTCTGTCATCCGTCATCAATCCTTTCTTATACATCCAACGGGTGGCCTTGAACTTGATGGCGTTATAGGTCTCGTTGGTGTTCAGTCCCAGCAGGTACTGCTTCATGCCACCCACTGAACGGTCGATACTCATGTTGTTGTCGTTGAGGATGATCAGCAGGTCGTTGGGGGATGAAGAGACATTGTTCAGTCCCTCAAAGGCCAGTCCGCCAGAGAGCGCGCCATCACCAATCACTGCCACCACATGCCGATGGTCATTTCCATTCAGCTTTGCTGCTACCGCCATACCCAATGCAGCCGATACCGAGTTGCTGGCATGGCCACATGCAAATGTGTCGTACTCACTCTCAGATGGGGAGGGGAAAGGCTTGATGCCGCCTAGCTTTCGATTTGTACAGAAACGATCACGCCGCCCTGTCAGAATCTTATGTCCGTAAGCCTGATGGCCCACGTCCCATACAATTCTGTCTTCTGGGGTGTTATAGACATAATGAAGCGCTACTGTTATCTCTGCCACACCAAGACTGGAGGCCAGATGGCCTGGATTAACCGCTACCTCCTGCACAATATCCTCACGCAGTTCCTTACAGACCTGAGGCAGATCATCTACCGATAACTTGCGCAGATCCTCAGGATATTGGATCTTATTTAGTAATGTAAACTCCTTCTTGTCCACAATGATTATTCAATTATGCCTGCAAAGGTACGCTAAAATTTGTAAAAAACAAAATTTTTCTCAAAAATATTCGGATTATGGGCAATTGTTTTGTTGGTTTGGTAAAAAGTTGTATTTTTGCAGAAAATTTGCAGAACGAAGTTAAGGGTATGAAATATATCACGCTGCCGACATCAGAGGTTCGCCGTCTGTCGTTCTATCTGGCGATGGAAGAGTATGTGGCGCGTCACCTTGATAAGCAGGACAGTTTCTTTTTGTGGCAGGTGGAGCCGAGTGTGATCTTCGGGCGCAACCAGGTGCTGGAGAACGAGGTGAATGTCGATTACTGCCGGGCTCATGGCATCAGGCTCTATCGGCGCAAGAGTGGGGGAGGCTGTGTGTATGCCGACATGGATAACCTGATGTGGTCGTTTATCACTTCCGAGGAGAATGTGAATCTCGCCTTCAACCGCTTCGTTAATATGGTGCTGCTGGTACTGCGGAAATTAGGCATCGAGGCCACGGGTACGACTCACAACGATGTGATGATCGGTGATCGTAAAGTCTGTGGAACGGCCTGCTACCATCTGGAGGGCAGGAGTATCGTGCACAGTACCATGCTCTACGACACGAATATGTCGCACATGTTGAATGCCATCACACCGAGTCGGGAGAAGTTACAGAAGAAGGGTATCGAAAGCGTGCGCCAGCGTATCACCCTGTTGAAGGACTATACTTCACAGAGTCTCGATGATGTGAAAGCACTGATAAGGGATACCCTCTGCCAAGGCACACGGATGCTGACGGATCGTGAGGTGGCGGATATCGAGCAATTGGAGCAGATTTATCTGAATAATGATTTTATCAAATTAATACAATAATCTATGGCAATAAAACAAGAATTAGAAAAACGTGAGAAGCGTACTTGCCTGCATGACAAGCACTTGTCGTTGGGCGCTTTTATGTCACCCTTTGGCGGCTTTGAAATGCCCATCCAGTATGCTGGCATCGCTCCTGAGCATTTTGCAGTACGTGAGAAGGTAGGTCTCTTCGATGTGTCTCACATGGGAGAGGTCGTCGTGCGAGGTAAAGATGCCGAGCGCTATGTGCAACATATCTTTACAAATGATGTTGCGGGTGCCCCTGTGGGTAAGATCTATTATGGCATGATGTGCTACGAGAACGGTGGAACTGTTGATGACCTTCTGGTCTATAAGATGGGGGAGAACGATTTCTTCCTCGTAATCAACGCTGCGAATATCGATAAGGATTGGGCCTGGATGCAGCAGCATGCCGAGGGCTTCGACATCGATCTGCGAAACGTGTCTGATGACTATGGTCAGTTGGCAGTTCAAGGTCCTGAGTCGGAACATATCATGGAGACAGTGTTAGGTCTGCCCTGCAAGGAACTCACCTTCTACACAGTGAAGAAAATTCAGGACGTCATCGTGTCTCGTACAGGTTATACGGGTGAGGATGGCTTTGAGATCTATGCCGCTCCCGATTATATCCGAGAATGTTGGGACAAGATGATTGCAACTGGTGTTCAGCCCTGCGGACTTGGTTGCCGTGACACCCTGCGCTTTGAGGTGGGCTTGCCCCTCTATGGTGATGAACTCTCTGAGGATATCACCCCCGTGATGGCTGGTCTTACGATGTTTGTGAAATTTGATAAGCCGGAGTTTATCGGAAAGGAGGCACTTGCCAAACAGAAGGCAGAGGGACCTGCCAAGAAACTGGTGGGCATCGAACTCTTCGACAAGGCGATTCCCCGTCATGGCTATGAGGTGCTGAATATGGAAGGTGAGCCGATTGGTGAGGTAACCACTGGTTATCACACCCTCTCTACTGATAAGAGCGTCTGTATGGCACTTGTCGATGCTGCCTATTCGAAACTCGACACAGAGGTGCAGATTCAGATTCGCAAGAAGGTGTTCCCTGGCAAAGTGGTTAAGAAACAATTTTACACTAAAAATTATAAAAAATAAATATTATGGCAAAAGTAATTGAAGGACTCTACTACTCAGAGTCACACGAGTTTATCAGAGTAGAAGGTGACTATGGTTTCATCGGTATCACAGACTATGCACAGAATGCATTAGGTAATGTGGTATATGTGGATATGCCAGAGGTGGATGATGAGGTGACTGCTGGTGAGGAGTTTGGCGCTGTGGAGAGCGTAAAAGCTGCCAGCGACCTGATCTCACCTGTTAGCGGTACCGTTGTTGAGATCAACGAGGCTCTTGAAGATGAGCCCGAGCTCATCAATCAGGATGCTTTCGAGAATTGGATTATCAAGGTCAAACTCAGCGACAAGTCCGACCTTGATAACCTCATGGATGCCCAGTCCTATGAGGCTTTCTGCGCCAAATAATGTTTAATGTTTAATGTTTAATCTTTAATGTTCAAGTTTTTTCCGCATACGGAGGAAGACCTGCAGGCGATGATGGAGAAGGCGGGGGTGGAGCGTCTCGACGACCTCTATGCCCAGATACCTGAGACCATCCGTTTCAGAGGGGACTATCAGTTGCCCTCAGAGATGAGTGAACTGGAGGTGCGCGACCTGTTTGAGAAACTGGGTTCGCAGAACAAGCAGCTCACATGCTTTGCAGGCTTTGGCGTGTACGATCACTACATGCCCTCCGTCATTCCCAGTCTGTTGCAGCGCTCAGAGTTCCTGACCTCCTACACACCCTATCAGGCAGAAATCTCCCAGGGCACCTTACATTATATCTTTGAGTATCAGAGTATGATGGCAGAGCTCACGGGAATGGATATCTCGAATGCCTCCATGTACGATGGTACCACAGCCGCGGCTGAGGCTATGATGATGGCAGTGGCTGCAGGTAAGAAGGTGAACAAGGTGCTGGTGTCTGCTGGCCTGAACCCAAAGACCCGTGAGGTTTTGGATACCTATGCCCTGCATCAGGGTATCGAACTCGTAACCATCTCGCTGAAAGATGGTGTGACAGATCTTAATGATCTGAAGGCTCGTCTCGCTGAGGGAGGTGTGGCTGGTGTGATGGTACAACAACCCAATGTCTTTGGAATTGTTGAGGATCTGACGGGTTTTGCTGAGGCTTGTCATGAGCAGAAGGCTCTCTTCATCATGGATTGTGTGGCTGCCGATCTCGCCATCTTGAAGACACCGGGCGAGTGGGGTGCCGATATCGCAGTGGGCGATGGACAGAGTCTGGGTATCCCGATGCAGTTCGGTGGTCCTTACGTGGGCTATATGTGCTGCACGGAGAAACTCATCCGTAAGATGCCTGGTCGTATCGTCGGCATGACCAAGGACAATCGCGACCAGCGCGCCTTTGTCCTCACCCTCCAAGCACGTGAACAGCATATCCGTCGTCAGAAAGCCACATCGAATATCTGTTCCAATCAGTCGTTGATGGCACTCTTTGTCACGATCTATATGTCGCTGATGGGTAAGCAGGGTTTGAAGGAAGCAGCCCAGCTCTCCTATGCAGGTGCCCACTATCTCTGCGACGAGCTGCTGAAGACAGGGCGTTTCTCGTTAGCCTATGATCGTCCGTTCTTCAATGAGTTTTATGTAAAGTACGATGGCGATGCCGATACGCTCTACCAGCGTTTCATCGAGGCAGGCATCCTGGGTGGTGTGCGTTATGAGGATGGTTTCCTCTTTGCCGTCACAGAGAAGCGTACGAAAGAAGAAATCGATAACCTTGTAAAGATGGCTGCCTTATGAATAATCGGTTATATGGAAATTTAATCTTCGAACTTTCGAAGGAAGGTCGTAAGGGGTACAGTCTGCCCAGGAATAATTTTGGCGATTACAAGGTGCCTCAGTCACTATGTCGGGCAGAAGATGCTGCTCTGCCTGAGTGCGACGAACTGACGGTAGTACGTCATTACACCAACCTCTCGAATAATAATTTTGGGGTTGATACAGGCTTCTATCCTCTTGGCTCGTGTACGATGAAATACAATCCGAAGATCAATGAGGAGATGGCAGCGCTGCCGCAGTTCCAGAACCTGCATCCAGAGCAGCCCGAACATACCGTTGCCGGTGCTAAGGCGCTAGTAGCCCTGTTGGAGAAGTCGCTTTGTGCCCTTACAGGTCTGGCTCACTTCACCTTCAAGCCCTATGCAGGCGCCCATGGAGAGCTTACTGGTCTGATGACTATCGACAACTATCACCGTTCTCGTGGCGATTTGCAGCGTAAGAAGGTGATTGTGCCCGATTCTGCCCACGGCACGAATCCCGCCTCTGCCGCTGTCTGCGGTCTGGAGATCGTCGAGGTGAAATCAAATGCCAGTGGTCTGGTCGATCTAGCCGACCTAGAGCGCCTAGTCTCTCTAGAAGGCGACTCCATCGCCGCCATGATGATGACCAATCCCAATACCCTCGGACTCTTTGAGACCAGCATTCCGGCGATTGCAAAGCTGATCCATAGCTGTGGTGCGCTGATGTATTACGATGGTGCCAATCTCAATCCGATGCTGGGGGCTTGTCGCCCTGGTGATATGGGTTTCGATGTGATGCACATCAATCTGCATAAGACCTTCTCCACGCCTCATGGTGGTGGTGGCCCGGGCTCTGGCCCTGTGGGTGTACGTGAAGGCTTGCAGCCGTTCTTCCCCTGCGTGTCGCCCTATCATGGCAACTATGCTGTGATGATGCGTGCCTATGCCTATATCCTCTCCTTGGGGCGTGAACAGGTTAAACTGGTTGGTCCGCTGGCAACGCTCAATGCCAACTACATCAAAGAGTCGTTGAAGGATGTCTATGCGTTACCCATCGACGGCCTCTGCTGTCATGAGTTTGTGTTCGATGGCTTGAAGGATAAGAGTACGGGTGTCACCACGATGGATGTGGCGAAGCGTCTGTTGGACTACGGCTATCACGCTCCTACGATCTACTTCCCGCTGCTCTTCCACGAGTCGCTGATGATAGAACCTACGGAGAATGAGTCGAAGGAGACACTCGATGGCTTTATCGCCGTGATGCGAAAGATTGCAGAGGAAGCAAAGACTGATCCTGAAATGGTGAAGTCGGCACCCCACACTACACCCATCGGACGTGTGGATGATGTCCTCGCCGCAAAACATCCTATCACCACTTATAAACAGATGCTCAATGACAACAACTGATCTCATTATTGTCGGCGCGGGACCTGGTGGCTACCGCGCCGCTGAATATGCCGCCAAACAAGGCCTGAAGGTCGTGATCTTCGAAGACTCTGAGGTGGGAGGCACCTGCCTGAATGTAGGTTGCATCCCCACAAAGACCTATGTCCACGCTGCCTCCTTCGCTGAGGCTCGTCAACGTATGGGTGAGGTCGTGCCCCAACTCCGTGCTGTTGTCGAGGGCATCCTCTCTCATCCGAATATCGCGCTGGTTCGTGAAAAAGGCGTGTTTGTGGATGCTCATACAGTTGGCGATTATACAGCCCCTCATATCATCATCGCCACAGGCTCCGAAACGAAATGGCTCCCCATCGAAGGTGCCCGGACGGATCCCCGTGTCGTAGATTCCACAGGACTGTTGCAGCTCGACACCCTCCCCAAGCGCCTCGCCATCATTGGTGCAGGTGTCATCGGTATGGAGTTCGCCAGCGTGTTCCAGCGTTTCGGTTCTGAGGTAACGGTGATCGAATACCTGAAGGAGTGCCTGCCAGCCCTCGACAGTGACATCGCCAAGCGTCTGCGCAAACTGCTTGAGAAGCGTGGCATCACCTTTAAGATGAAGACCGCTGTTGAGAACCTTGCCGACATCGATGCCGATGTGATCCTGATGGCAACAGGGCGCAAGCCTCGTGTCGAGGGGCTGAACCTCGAAGCCGCTGGCATCACCCTTGCCCCCAATGGTGCTATCCTCGTCGATCCGGAGACCTTTGCTTGTCTCCCTGACTCCTTGTCTTCATGTCTCCCTGTCTTCGCTATCGGTGATGTGAACGGCCGTCAGATGCTCGCCCATGCCGCCGAGATGCAGGCGGTACATGCCGTGAACCAGATTCTGGGCAAGCATGACCATATCCGTTTCGACATCATGCCCGCTGCCATCTTCACAGAACCCGAGGCAGCCTGTGTAGGACCAACCGAAGACCAGCTCAAAGCCAACGGCATCGCTTATACCTGTAAGAAGTCGTTCTGGCGTGCCAATGGCAAGGCTCTGGCGATGGGTGAGACCGAAGGTCTCTTGAAGCTCTTCTGCGATGCTGACGGCGTGATCTTAGGTTGTCACGCCTATGGCGCCCACGCTGCCGACATCGTTCAGGAAGTGGCAGTCCTGATGTGCAAGCAGACGACGCTCAGCGAACTCGCCAATATGGTGCACATCCATCCTACGCTCTCCGAAATCCTTCGTTCTGCGGCTGAGGTATAGCTTTTTTTTCGAAATGTTTGCATGTTTGGGGGGAATTTTTATATCTTTGCACCCAAAACTATGATTTTTGATTAAGTATTAACTCTATTAAAACAAAAGAATAATGAAAAAGATGAAGAATTTATTGACGATGATTCTGCTGTCACTCACAATGTGCGTGACCAGTTGTGACAATTCGGTTGGTGTGCCCGACAAACCCGCTGAGCCTGAGGTTACCCTCGAGGATGCCCTGAATGATGGTACTGTCGTGGCCTTTACTTTCAACCTGAACGATGAGGAGTTCTACGTCGCCTTCGTGAGGGTGGGTGATACCTATGAGTTGCTGGACTTTGACAAGGCGCAGACGCGTGCTGAAGAACCGGTAATCACGGAGAAGGATTGTGAATTTTCGATGGTACACGACAAAGATAACAACCTGATCAAATTCACAGTTAAGGAGAAAAAGACTTCCGGTCTCGTGCTGACCGCTGTCATCGACATTAAGCAGAGTACTATGGAGGTGACACCAGGCGATCCGAAGTACAAGATATCCGGTGTGAAGATGAAGGTCTCCAACGTTGAGATAACCAATCTGCTGAAGAAGAAAGGCGAAGGTGTTACCTTGACCGACGCTCTGGTGAAAGGTGCAAAGGTGGAGGTGTCCTATTACTGGGAACGAAGCAAAACCCCAACCGTCTTCACTTTCACCAACGAAGGTGGAACATTCTCTTGCAAGACCACTGGGTACAATAATGATACCTTTGAAAAGGGTAGTCTGAGGTCGGAGGGCAACTTACTCCGTTTCAGTGTCATCAACAACGTGAATCCTTATTGCTCCCTCGAGATCGACTTCAATGTACCGAATATGAGCTACAAGTTCTTCACGGTCTTCCATGACTATTACGACTCCTTCAATATCAGCGTGAATGACACCGACATCACGTCGAATATTAAAAGGGAGTAGGGCTGAAGTGCCCCCGAGAAGTTGGACGTTAAACACGTTAATTATTCCCTAAGGTATTGAGCTCGGTATTGCACCGGGCTCATTCCTTTTAACTTCATTTTT
>ONAE01000020.1 GCA_900315695.1 uncultured Prevotella sp.
GAAGTTTGACAAGAACGATCCTGGTTCTTACCGTTACGTGTTGAAACCCGAGCTCTACACCAGTCTCGACCAGAAGAAGGTGATCCGTGAGGCAGCTCTTAGAAGTGGCGTGAGCCAGGGCGTGATGAAGGCCTGCTGGGATGCAGCCGGTGAGGTGATCAAGGCATGGGCTACGGAAGGTCACGCAGTGGCTCTGCCCGGACTGGGCTCCATGCGATTCGGACTCCGTTCAAAGTCTGTGGAGAAGGTCGAGGACGTGAAGACCGGTCTGATCTCCAGCCGTCGTATCATCTTCACTCCGAGTGTCGATCTGAAGGATGAGCTCGCCAACACTGGTATTGTCATCACCTGCTACGACCGAGACGGCAAGGAGGTGAAGCGTGTGACTTCGACTTCTGGCGAGGTGGAGGATCCCGAGAGTCAGAATGACAGCAATACCGGTACCGACATTCCTCCTGTGATTAATCCTTAAAGAAAGGAGGTGAGTTATGACGAAGAAAGAGACTGCTAAGTTTGTGATTCAGGTCATCGTGTCGATTGCATCAGCAATACTGACGGCCCTTGGGGCTACGTCGTGCATGAGTCATTAGAAATCTCTCGACTACGCTCGAGATGACAAAGAAAGAGAAAGGCATCCAATCGGATGCCTTTCTTATTTCTCTGAGAAGAGGACTTGGATGACTGTCTGGCCGACGGCCTGGAGGGTGGACTTGTCGATGTAGTCCATCGTGTCGTTGACGGTGTGCCAGGTGGGCCCGAAGCTGCTCTGCTGACAATCGGGATAATAGGGGATGATGTCGATGCAGGGGATCTTCGCCACGGTGTTCACAGGGATGTGGTCATCGGTGATGGAAACGCCCAACTGCTGGGGGAAGCGACTGCCATAGCCTACGACCTGAGCCGCCTGCCACACCTTATCGACCACGCCTGCGGCATACTGCATGGACATGCCTTCCTTATAGAACTGGGCGCCCTCGCCGCCTACCATGTCGAGCAGGATGCCAAAACGGTAGCGCTTGGCCTGCTGCCGGGGGCATTGTTCAGCCCAGTACTGGGAACCTAAAGCCCAGGAGTTGCCGACATCGGAGGCATCGCTCCACTGAGGCATGCCCCAGTCTTCGGCATCGAAGCACACGAAATCGACACCGATCTGCAGACTGTCGTTCTGCAACAGACGGGCGATCTCCAGCATCACCGCTACCCCACTGGCACCGTCGTTGGCTGCCATGACGGGCGTCTTCCAGTTGGCCTCATCGGGATCATTATCTGCCCAGGGGCGACTGTCCCAGTGGGCACAGAGCAACAGGCGCGCCGTCTGATCGGGCAGATAGCTGGCGATGATGTTGGTGCTCTTCAGGGGGGTGCCGTCGTAGCCTTTGAGTGTGGTCTCCTGACGGGTGACGGTCATGCCGTACTGTTGGAACTTGGCTGCGATCCACTGGCCACAGGCATCATGAGCCGCACTGTTCATGGTGCGAGGGCCAAAGTCGCACTGCTGCTGACAGAACTGATAGGCGCTGTCGGCGATAAACATCGGACCTACGGGTTTCAAGGAGGTGTCGGTATCTGAGGTCTGCTTACGGAGACCGCAGGCCGCCAGGGAGGCGGCGATGCAGGCCATGCAGACGAATTTTTCGAAATATCTCATACTATAGTTTACTGTTTTGTACCTGTGCCATCACGCGCATAAAGTTGCCACCCCAGATCTTCTGGATATCCTGATCGCTATAGCGGCGGGCCAACAGCTGACGGGTGAAGTTGATCAGCTCGGAGGAGTCGGCAAGTCCACGCACGCCACCGTCACCGTCGAAGTCGGTACCGAGTCCCACATGGTCGATACCCATCACATCGATGGCATGATCGAGATGAGCCATCACGTCGAGGATGGTAGCCTCACCGTCTTTCTTCAGGAAGCCGTGATAGATGGTGGTCTGAGCCACACCGCCCTTGGCTGCCAAGGCGCGCATCTGATCGTCGGTGAGGTTACGGGGATGATCGCAGAGAGCCCGGCTGCTGCTGTGGCTGCACACGATGGGCTGAGCGCTGATGTCGAGGGCATCGTAGAAGCTCTTCTCGCCGCCATGACTGAGATCGACGAGGATGCCCAGACGGTTCATCTCGCGGATGACCTGCTCGCCAAAGGCACTCACGCCGTTGTGGGTGTTGTTGCCACGGGCTGAGTCGCAGATATCGTTGTCGCCATTATGGCAGAGGGTGATATACACCACCCCGCGATCGGCGAAATACAGCAGGTTTTTCAGATTACCCTCAAGGGCGAGTCCGTTCTCTATACCCAACATGATACTCTTCAGCCCCTTGTGCTTGTTTATCCAGAGGTCGGCTGGGCAACGGGCAATGGCAATATAGTCTTTATTCGCACTGACAATCTCCTCGATCTTATCGAAGATCAGGTCGGCATAGGCCTTAGGGCCTGGCACCTCGAAGCTCACGTTGTCTGAGAACGTCTCTCCTGCCTTAGGCTGTGGGAGATAGGCCACCATGATAGTTGCATCCTGACGACCCTCAGTCATCTTCTGCAGATCGACAAGGATCTTGGGATCGCGCTGGTCGAAGTGGATGCCCTGGGGGAAGAACATCGGGGTGTCGCAATGGGTATCGAGCGTCAGGATACGATCGTGCGTCAGATGGGCCTGGCGATAGGCAGCAGCCTCAGTTACCAGCCACTGGAACAGGGGAAGTCCCGTCTCCAGGCACTCGGGATGCCACTGCACACCCAGCACCGGCTTAAACTCGGTGCTCTCGATCGCCTCGATGATGCCATCAGCGGCCTTGGCCACCACGCGGAACTTATCACCAGGCGACTTCACGGCCTGATGGTGGAACGAGTTGACAAAAAGCGGCTGCTGGTAGATCTTAGCAAGTGTGCTATCCTGCTCGATGACGACAGCGTGGGTGGGCTCAGAGCGGTCGGCATTCTGAGAATGCTTCACGGTGGCCTTGTCGCTGATGTCCTGATCGACCGCTCCGCCAAGGGCGATGGCAAGGGTCTGGATGCCCCGGCAGATGCCCAGCATCGGGATCTGACGGTTGTAGGCCAGACGGGTGATCAACAGCTCAGGCAGATCGCGCTCTTTGTTGATGCCACCTAATTTCGTGGAAGGCTCCTCACCGGTCCATAAGGGGTTGAAGTCGCCCCCGCCACTGAGGATCAGGCCATCGATACGCGACAGGGTGTTCACGATGACATCCGTATCAGCCACAGGGGGGATGATGACGGGAACACCACCGGCAGCCACCACGGATTTGTAGTAGCCCTGAGAGAGTTTGCAAGTCAGGTCGTCGTAGTTGCCTGTGATACCGATGACGGGCTGACGGCGCGCCTCCGGGTATCGGGTATAGACAGCAGCCAGGTGCTGTTGCAGGTCGAAAGGCTGGTTCATTTCTTCTGGTCTTCTTCAAGGGTGATCGGGATCTCACGCTTCAGACTCTGCTCCAGTGAGATCAATGTCTCTGTGGCTGTGACGCCGGGGATGCCCTGCAGCTTACCATTCAGCAGGTCCATCAGTTGCTCGTTGTCGCGGGCATAGAGTTTCACCAGCATCGTGTAAGGGCCCGTGGTGAAATGACACTCCACCACCTCGGGGATATGCTTCAGGCGCTCCACCACATCCTTATACATCGAGCCCTTCTCAAGGGTTATGCCCACATAGGTACAGGTGGAATAGCCCAGGCTCTTGGGGTTGACATCGAAACCGCTGCCTGTGATGACATCGGCATCAATCAGATGTTGTACACGCTGGTGGATGGCTGCACGCGACACATTACACTCGGCTGCGACATCCTTGAAAGGGATACGGGCATTCTTAGACAGAATGCTCAAAATCTTCTTATCCAAAAGATCAATTTTTTCCATTGCTCGTTATTTTGGTTACATTTTGAAAGCAAAAGTAACGAATTTAATCGAACAATGCAACTTTTTTGAGAAAAAAAATCAAAAAAGTGTGTCACTTTTGTGACACACTTACTTAATTCTTGACAATACCCACCAATTCGACATCGAAAATCAGTGCACTGTAAGGTTGGATCTCACCGGCACTGCGTCCGCCATAAGCGAGATAATAGGGGATATACAACTGCCACTTCGAACCGACGGGCATCATGGTGAGTGCCTCTGTCCAGCCCTTGATGACCTGAGTGGGTGTGAACTCTGCCGGCTTATCACCATGCTTGGATGAAGCGTCGAACACCGTACCGTCGATCAGACGGCCCTCGTAGTTCACCTGTACCTTCTGGTTCTCCAGGGGCACCTCGCCGTCACCCTTCACCAGCACCTTATACTGAAGACCGCTGGGGAGCACGATCACACTGTCTTTCTTGGCATTCTCCTTCAGGAACTGCTCACCTGCATCACGGTTAGGACCATAGAGCTTATTCTCCTTGGCAATCTTGTCGGCTGCACGCTTTTTGGTGAAAAGCTTCTCAGCAGCCTCATAAGAAAACACCGTAGAGTCGCCCTCCAGGGCATCGGTGAAACCTCTATAGAGCAGTTTGGCTACGATAGAGTCGGGAGAATCCTTAAACTCCTCAATAATACCGGGCAGCATACGCTCGTTGACCTGACGGGCGATGTCGAGACCAACCATATAAGCCTTCTGCTTCGGATCGCCAGACGTATGAAGGCCCTCACGCAGACCACGGACGAAATCAGCCATCATCGTGGTATCCACCTTCTGCTGAAGCAGATAAGTGATCAGACCATTGGTGAGTGACACACCTGCCGCATAACTCAATGAGTCGGAACTGTTGTTCAACACAACAGGCTGAGCAGGGAACACCACCTCCTTATTCTTTTTCTTGATCGCCTCTACGGGTGAAAAAGAAGCACTCACCACGAGGGCGAGTGCTAATAATATCGTCTTCTTCATTATCTCTTAGTGTTTGCCTCTAACAGTTCAATCTTGAAGATCAGTACAGAGAAAGGCTTGATATCACCCTGCTCACGCTCACCGTAAGCCATGTCCTGAGGAATGTAAACCTCCCAGATAGAACCTGCAGGCATGTGGCAGAGAGCCTCAGTCCAACCCTTAATCACCTGATTAGCACGGAACACAGCCGGCTCGTTGCGCTTGTAAGAGCTGTCGAACACCGTACCGTCGATCAGACGACCCTCGTAGTTCACCTTGACAAGTGAAGTGTCGGCAGGTATAGCACCTGTACCCACGGTGAGCACCTTATACTGGATGCCGTTGGAAAGTGTCTTTACACCCTCTTTCGTGGCATTCTCCTTCAGGAACTTCTCACCAGCCTCCTTATTAGGACCGTAGGTCTTCAGCATCTCGCGAGCCTTGATCTCCTGCATCTTCTGCTGAGCCACCTGCTGAGCCTCCTCAACAGTCATCAGGCCCTTCTTGCCAGTAGTGCCGCTGATGAAAGCAGACATGAAATTCTTCAGAGAGATGGTCTTGGTAGAATCGTCGCCAAACACCTCGCGGTTGATACCCTTGACCATACGGGTAGAAATCTGCTGACCAATCTGAATACCAGCATAGTAAGCTGCTTTCTTGGCATTGTCGCCAGCGTTTACACCCTCGTTCAGACCCTTGATGAACTCACCCATGTAAGCGGTATCAACACCCAGGCTGCTAACGAGATACTCCCTCAGACCCTGAGTCTGAGCCATACCAATGGCATAACTCATCGTGTCAACATCAGTCTTCAGGTTGGCTTTTGGAGCCGAGTTGCCACATGCAGTAAAGCCTGCAGCAACGATAGCCATAACGGCTACAAACATTAATTTCTTCATTTCCTATTATTACTTATACTACTTGAATCAGCTCTACATCGAAGATCAGTGCTGCAAACGGAGGAATCTGTGCACCAGCACCACCTGCACCGTAACCCAGACGGTAAGGGATAAAGAAACGGTACTTAGCACCTTCCTGCATCAGCTGCAGACCTTCTGTCCATCCGGCAATCACCTGCTGCAGGGGGAAGGTTGCGGGCTCACCACGCTGGTAGCTGCTGTCGAAGACGGTACCGTCGATCAGCGTTCCCTCGTAGTGACACATCACGGTGTCCTTGGCAGAAGGCTTCTTACCGTTACCCTCTTTCAGCACCTGATACTGCAGACCACTGGGCAGTGTCACCACACCATCCTTCTTGGCATTCTCTGCCAGATATTTTTCACCGGCCTCCTTGTGCACCTTGCCCTGCTCGGCGCGCTCAGCCTGAAGCTTCTCATTCTGCTTGGCAAAATACTCCTGAACAATCGTCTGGGCCTCTTTGTGACTCACTTTCAGTTCCTGTCCACTCAGCACATCCTTGATAGCCTGTGCAAAGTCATCGGCACTGATATTCTCAGCACCCATCTGGGCAAGCTGCTGTCCGATTCCCAAGCCCAAAGCATAGCTTAATTTATCCATTCTTTCTTTATATTAATAATGTGTAACTTCTAAAATCGGGCGCAAAGTTACAATATTTTTTAGACATAAGAACATAAGTACATACTTTTTTTCGTTTCTTTTGTTGTTTTGACAAAAAAAGCACTATCTTTGCAGAAGATTTAATGACTTTAAGATGATGAAAAAGATCGTTGTATTAACAGGTGCAGGCATGTCGGTGGAGAGTGGACTGAAGACGTTCCGCGATGCCGACGGATTATGGGAGAATTATCCTGTGTCGAAAGTTGCCACCCACGAAGGATGGGAGGCAGACCCGACACTAGTGACTAATTTTTATAATATGCTCCGCAAGAAATGCTGGGGGGTGAAGCCCAATGAGGGTCACAAACTCGTGGCAAAACTCGAGGAGAAGTACAACGTGACAGTTGTCACACAGAACGTGGACAACCTCCATGAGATGGCTGGCTCGTCGAAAGTGATTCATCTGCATGGTGAACTGATGAAGGTCTGTTCCAGCCGTAATGTGGATGACCCACGCTATCAGATTCAGCTCACACCGGAGAACTGCGAGGTGGAACCTGGTACGAAGGCAGGCGACGGTTCTCTGCTCCGTCCGTTTATTGTGTTCTTCGGTGAGGCTGTACCCAACATCACAGTAGCAGCCGAAGAAGTACAGGAGGCCGATATCCTGGTTATCATCGGTACTTCACTGGTGGTTTATCCTGCTGCAGGGCTGATGCACTATGCACGTCCTGATGTGCCCATCTACCTGATTGATCCCAATCCCATCAATGTCGGCAGTCGCGTGACCCAAATCCAAAAGGGCGCCTCCGAAGGTATGAAGGAGCTCTCAGAGATTCTGATGAAATAACAAATCCCGCCAATTGGCGGGATTTATCTTTATGCTCTGTCTTTACGAATCAGTTCGAGGAGTTTCTCGACGGCCTCCGACTCGGGGATATTCTTCTCAACACACTCCTTGGCTTTATAGAGGGAAATCTTACCACGACCTGCTCCAACATAGCCATAGTCGGCATCTGCCATCTCGCCAGGACCATTCACGATACAACCCATGATACCGATCTTCAGTCCCACGAGATCCTTCGTGGCAGCCTTGATCTTGGCGATAGTCTCCTGAAGATTGTAGAGCGTACGTCCGCAACCCGGACAAGAGATGTACTCCGTCTTCGTGAACTTGATGCGCGCTGCCTGAAGAATGCCATCGGCAAGCTCCACAAGGCGTGCCTCAGGGAATCCCTCGTTACGGATCACCAGTTGATGAGCCTTCTTATCGATGAAAAGCGCACCGACAGCCATCGCAGCCTTCAGCTGAAGCGACTCCCAGTCAGTCTCGTGCATCTCAAGTGTTACCGTATCGTCCTTGATACCCGCCTCAGCCTGTTCACGCAGGGCAGCACATTCAGCAATGGAGTCAACAAGCTTACGTGCCACAGGGATCTCATATTCTGGTTCCTCTGACAGAGACACACGCACCGTGTCGCCAATACCCTCTGTTAGCAGGGCACCGATACCGACAGCCGACTTCACGCGACCATCCTCGCCCTCACCAGCCTCAGTGACACCAAGGTGGAGGGGATAGTGCATATCCTCCTTATCCATCGTGGCTACCAGCAGACGCACCGTAGTAACCATCACCACCGTGTTGGAGGCTTTAATTGAGATGACCACATCGTTGAAATGCTCACGTTTGAAGATACGCAGAAACTCCATGCAGCTCTCAACGATACCCTCTGGTGTGTCGCCATAACGCGACATGATGCGATCCGAAAGCGAACCGTGGTTCACGCCGATACGCACTGCCGTATGATGCTCCTTACAGATATTCAGGAAGGGCACCAGCTGACGCTCGATCTTCTTCAGTTCCTCAGCATATTCCTCATCGGTATATTCCAGATGCTTGAACGTGCGTCCCGGGTCAACATAGTTGCCGGGATTGATACGCACCTTCTCACAATAGAGGGCTGCGACATCGGCTGTATGAGCCGTGAAATGGACATCAGCCACAAGTGGTGTCTGATAACCGTCGGCCTTCAACTGAGCCGAGATGTTCTTCATGTTCTCCGCCTCACGAACACCCTGGGTGGTGAAACGCACGAGCTCACCACCAGCGTCGATGATACGCTTGGCCTGAGCCACACAACCTTCCGTGTTATTCGTATCCACCGTACCCATCGACTGGATACGGATAGGATTCTGTCCGCCAATGCCGATACCACCGACACGGGCCTCAGATGATATTCTTCTTTTATACATTAAACATTAAAGATTAAACATTAAACATTAGTTGGTCTTAAACTGGTATTTAATCTCTGCCAACTCCTGATTGGCTTTCTCAATCTTCACACGCAGGTCACCCTTATAGACGGCCAGGCGCTGAGCCAGGTCTGCATCGGAAAGCGCCATCATCTGCACAGCGAGGATGGCTGCATTCTGAGCACCATTGACACCAACGGTAGCCACAGGGATGCCTGGGGGCATCTGGATGATAGACAACATGGCATCGAGACCGTCGAGCATACCTTTGATGGGTACACCGATGACAGGCAGCGTGGTGGAAGCAGCGATGACACCTGGCAGGGCTGCCGCCATACCGGCACCAGCAATAATCACCTTGATACCACGCTCCTGAGCTGTACGGGCAAACGCCTCAACGGCATCGGGGGTGCGATGGGCAGAAAGGGCATTCACTTCGAAAGGCACCTGCAACTCGTCAAGCAGCTTACAGGCCTTTTCCATAACGGGCAGATCACTGGTGCTGCCCATGATGATACTTACTAATGGTTTCATATCTTTATAAATATATTAATCCTAATGTTGAACAGACAACTCCCACCAGGAATCCAGCAACAACCTGTGCCAAAGAGTGCTGACGGAGAATCATACGACTGGTTCCAAGCAGACCTGCCAAGATGAACACGACAGAGAGCCACCATACAGGGTTGAAGCCGAAGAACTCACCAAACACGAAAAGTGCGCCAGCCACGCCACCGATGGCAGCGGTATGGGTGGAGATCTTCCACCACACATTAATCAAGGCACAGATGATCTGAATGAACAGCGCTGCTGAGAGGATCGTACCCATGAAGTGGGGAATATGGAGCAGATCCATCAGATAGACACAGAAGAAATAGCAGAGGATAGAGATGACATAAGGCACGATACGACGCTCCTTATGACCCAGGTCGATCAGGTTCCACCCCTTATAACGGCGATAGAGATGGATGAGGATCGTGGGCAGGAGGATGGTAAACACATAGACCAAGGTAAGTACCTGGAGCTTATAGGCCCAAGGCATCAGACCGAGGTAACTGAACATAAACAGTGCCATCAGTCCCACCAGCGGCAGATAGAAAGGTGTGAATACCATGCTCATCATCCTGGCTGCCAAAATGATATTTCTCTCTCTGTTAAATCGCATCATCGTCGGAGTCGGGCTATGGGGATACCTAATTGTTCACGATATTTGGCCACTGTACGACGGGCTATGGGGAAGCCCCGACGGGTCAGTTCTTCCTTTAAGGCATCATCGCTCAGCGGACGGCGTTTGTCTTCAGCATCGATGATGTCACGAAGTGCCGCCTTGATCTGACGGGTTGACAGCTCCTCACCACTCTCCGTGACATAGGCATCGCTGAAGAAATGTCGCAGGGGGAAGGTGCCCCAACGCGTCTGGGCATACTTGGAATTGCTGACACGTGAGATGGTGGAAGGATCCAAACCTGTCTTCTCTGCCACATCGCGCAGGATCATCGGACGCAGGGATGCCTCATCACCATCGACAAAGAACTGGTGCTGCAACTGAATGATGGCACGCATCGTGATGGTGAGTGTATGGCGACGCACCTTGATGGCCTCAATAAAGCCCTGGGCTGCATCGACCTTCTTTTTTATATAGAGCAAGGCTTCCTTGGTCTGACGACTCAGATGATCCTTGTTCTGCTGATACTCCTTCATGGAATCGACAAACGACTGGGAGACCTTCAGCTCCGGCACCTCACCGTTATTGAGGGTGAAGGTAACCGTTCCGTCGTCCAAGGTATCAATGATGAAATCTGGCGTAATCTGTTGCATGTTCCGTCCTACGGTCTCACCTAAGGAGGCACCAGGACGGGGATTCAGCTTACGCAGTTCACGGAAAAGGGCCTCAGCCTGTGCGTCGTTCAATGATAATGAGGCCTGAATCTTATCCCAGTGTTTCTTGGTGAACTCATCAAAGTAGCTGTTCACCACCTTCGCCATCAGTTCTTTGAGGCGTGAGGGCTCCCTACGATCAATCTGCAGCAACAGGCACTCCTGCAAAGAACGGGCACCAATGCCAGCAGGATCGAAGGTCTGCAACAACTGAAGGACCTGCATCAGATCCTGTTCTGTGACATCTACATTATGATATACGGCCAGCTCGTCACAGATTGCACCGAGATCCTTACGTAGCAGGCCGTCATCATCGAGTGAACCGATCAGGTACTCCATCACATCACGTTGGGTATCATTCATGTCCAGTTCGCCCATTTGTTCCTTCAGCTGGTCGTAGAACGACACGCTCTCGCCATAGACCATCTCCTCGCGTTCTTCAGAGATAGCGCTGCCACCATGATAGACGGGCAGTTCATCATCATCGCGCCCCAGATTACTAAGGGCATCATCGAGCGCCGACTGACGTTCCTCCCGCTCATTACGCGACTCAAAGTCTTCCTGGATATCCGGATCATCCAGCGTGTCCAGGGGCTCCAGACTACTATCATCCTCATCGCCAGGGGAAGCTGTCTCCAGTGCCGGATTATCATTCATCTCTGTCGTGATGCGATCCACCAACTGAGTGATGGGCAACTCTACCAGAGATGCCTGTAACAGCTGCTGATGCGAGAACGTCTGCCCCTGTTTCAGCTGTTGTAATTGCTCTTGTATCTGACTTTGCGACATTACTTAAAGTACTCTTTCAACTGTGCGGCATAAGATGCCAGCATCTGGGTATCGGCATTACCAAAGCGGCGCCAGATCTCTTTACAAGGTGCCAACAGACGGGAGGAGGTTGTTTCTTTCCGCCTCAGGTAAGGATCACAATGCTGGAACACCTTCAGCACCTCTTCCACCTCGGCAGGCTTGAGACCAATGAGGCGTGCCAGCTCCTGCACCTCAGGGGTGGCAGCTACCATCGTCATCGGTGTCAGTCGGAAATAGAGATCGAGGATCAGCGTCAGCATGACGGGTGTCACGGTCTCTCCTTCTGCCACCGGCTTGAAGTCTTTCTCAAAACTCTCGTTCACCTCCACACCACTATAGAACTCGCCTGCGTTATTAAAGCCCTTCATCTCACGCATCAGACGGGCAGCCCGGGCCAGCTTCTTCGGATTCTGACCATAGGTCTCCCAAAGATGCTCCACACGGGGTGTCTCAAGGTTAGCCAACTGGCACATCTTACTGAAAAGCTGATCGGGAGAGATATGGAGTTCAAGACTCAGATCAACCATCCGCCGACTGTACATCGGCTTTAGTCCCACTGGTCTCTGCAGATAAAGTTGCATCAGCAGAAGCCAGTAATCATCCTGCCATTGGGAGTTTTTTGCCATAATACCAACTAATTTTCTGCAAAAATACATCTTTTTTCCTATACTTTCACAGAAAAAGGCAAAAAACTTGCAAGAAAAGTTTCCTGAAGGGGGAAGAACAGCGTCAGAAAGTGACAGAGACATCAGGGTTCCACAGCACAGTCTCACCACTGTAGAGCGACTTCTGCACATCGATCAGCCGCTGGTTGGAGGAACCGCGAAACAACAGGTCAGGGTCACGCAGTTTTTCTACATACGGGCCATCTACCAGCACGTCGAGCAATTCCAGCAGTTCCCGCTGGGCACGAGTGATCAGTGTCTCAAATGTAAATCCTGTGTAGCACCAGATGTCCTTATTCGTCTGGTTGTGGATGGCACGGGCCAACTCCGCGAAGCCATCACACTGATACATAGGGTCACCCCCAGTGAAGGTGACATTGGCATAGGGATCGGCCACGATGATCTTCATGATCTCCTCCGTACTCATCTCCCGTCCGCCTTTGAAATCCCACGACTGGGGATTATGACAACCCGGGCACTTATGACGGCACCCGGCACAATAGATAGAGGTCCGGAATCCCGGACCATCCACCATTGTATCTTCTATGATATCGAGTACTCGAATCATCCAAACAGGTCTTGCTGTCCGTGGTCGATGTGCGTCACACGGTCGTTGAGCTCAGCCAGTTTTCCACTGTTCCAGCGATCGGTGGTTCCCACGAGATACCCCGTGATGCGTTGCAGCTTGTCAATGTTGGTAGAACCGCACTTCGGACACTTCTCCAGATGATCGTCGGCATTCTCGTAGCCGCAGTCCATACAGCGGTTACGGTTATGATTCACAGAGCCATAGCCCATGTCGAGCTGATCCATCATATCCACCACACTCATGATCACCTGTGGGTTATGGGTAGCATCACCATCGATCTCCACGTAGAAGATATGACCACCACGCGTCATCTCATGATACGGGGCCTCCACCTCAGCCTTATGACGGGCAGAGCACTTGAAATAGACAGGCACATGGTTGGAGTTGGTATAGTAGTCGCGATCCGTCACGCCAGGAATCACACCAAACTGCTTACGGTCTTTCTTCGTGAACTTACCCGAAAGTCCCTCTGCTGGTGTCGCCAATACGGAGTAGTTATGATGATACAGCTCACAGAAGTCGTTGATGCGCTGACGCATATAACCGACAATCTTCAGACCAAGTGCCTGACTCTCCTCACTCTCACCATGGTGCTTACCAGTCAGAGCCACCAGACACTCAGCCAGTCCGATGAAGCCTATACCGAGCGTACCCTGATTGATCACACTCTCAATCGTATCGCTGGGGCCCAGTTTATCGGCACCGATCCAGAGACTCTTCATCAGCAGGGGGAACTGCTTGGCAAAGGCCGTCTTCTGGAACTGGAAACGGTCGTCGAGTTGCTTGGCAGTCACTTCAAGCATGTGATCGAGCTTGGCAAAGAACATATCGATTCGCTTCTGCTGATCCTGTTCCTCACGGCACTCGAGGGCCAGTTTCACGATATTAATCGTAGAGAACGACAGGTTTCCACGTCCGATACTGGTCTTAGGTCCGAAACGGTTCTCAAACACACGGGTACGACAACCCATCGTAGCCACCTCATGCATATACCGCTTCGGATCGTCAGCACGCCACTCACTGTCCTGGTTGTAGGAGGCATCGAGGTTCAGGAAGTTGGGGAAGAAACGACGTGCCGTCACCTTACAAGCCAACTGATAGAGGTCGAAGTTACGATCCTCAGGCAGATAGTTTACGCCACGTTTCTTCTTCCAGATCTGAATGGGGAAGATGGCGGTCTCACCATTACCCACACCCTCATAGGTGGATAGAAGGATCTCACGCATGATGCAACGGCCTTCCGCACTGGTGTCTGTTCCGTAGTTGATAGAGGAGAACACCACCTGGTTACCACCACGGGAGTGGATGGTGTTCATATTATGGATAAACGCCTCCATAGCCTGGTGCACACGTCCCACGGTCTTATTAATGGCATGCTGCTGGGCACGCTCCTTACCTGTCAGTCCGTCGAGTGGCTTCTTGATATAATCCATCAGAGGCTCTTCATAGAGATCCTTGTAACTCTCACCGTTCAGATCCTCAAGGGCTTTCAGTTCCTCAACATAGCTCATACGGACATAGGGTGCCAGATAGAAGTCGAAGGCAGGAATCGCCTGTCCGCCATGCATCTCGTTCTGACAGCACTCCATGGAGATACAAGCCAACACAGAAGCCGTTTCGATACGCTTGGCAGGGCGCGAGGCACCATGACCGGCGATAAAGCCACAGTTAAGGATATTATCCAACGGATGCTGCACACAGGTGAGCGACTTGGTGGGATAGTAGTCCTTATCATGGATATGGAGATAGTTGTGCTCTACGGCATCACGGCTCTCCTCAGAGAGCAGGTAGTCATCAACGAAGGGCTTTGTGGTCTCCGAGGCAAACTTCATCATCATGCCTGCAGGGGTATCAGCGTTCATGTTCGCATTCTCACGCGTCACGTCATTGTTCTTGATATTCACGATGTCAAGGAACACATCACGCGTCTTGGCCTTACGGGCAATGCTACGCTGGTTGCGATAGGCGATGTACTTCTGGGCCACATCTTTTCGGCTCGACTTCATCAGCTCCACCTCAACGGCATCCTGGATCTGCTCCACCGTCATCTGACTATCACCACACTGGGCGATATGGTCAGTGATCTGATACAACAGGCGCTCGTCCTCACCCATGTCGGTGTGGAGCATAGCCTTACGAATTGCCGCCATGATTTTCTGCTCATTGAAGCCCACGATGCGGCCATCTCTTTTTACTACTGTTTGGATCATATCTCAAAAAACGTTTTTAGTTCATGCTTTTTAATTCGCCTACAAAGGTACATAAAATAATTCAAAAGTCACCCTCAAGGGATGACTTTCTTTCGTTAATAAATCTCAAATTTTAGAGCATATTTATTACTTCGCGCTGAAAGCCAGCGCATAAGCGCGTATCTGTTTCACCATTGCTACAAGTCCGTTGCTTCGAGTGGGGGAGAGGTGCTCCTTCAAACCTATCTCCTCAATAAAATAGAGGTCAGCATCGAGGATCTCCTGTGGCGTATGGTCAGAGAGTACTCGGATCAGCAGACTCACGATACCCTTCACAATCAGGGCATCACTCTCTGCCGTGAAATGAATGCGCCCATCCTCATAGTCGGCCTGGAGCCATACACGGCTCTGACACCCGTCAATCAGGTTCTGCTCCGTCTTATAGCGTTCGTCGAGGGGAGCCAGCTCGTTACCCAGATCGATTAGCAGCTGGTACTTGTCCATCCAGTCGTCCAGACCAGAGAACTCCTCGATAATCTCATCTTGAATCTCGTTTATTGTCATTTCTCTTCTACTTTTTCTAATTTAAACAATTTATCAGAAGGGCGCACCTTGGAGGGAACGGCGATAGAGACACGGGTACCCTGCTCAGCCACCTCCACGGGACCGTTGTCACCATGTATCTCATCAGCCGTCACATACATCACACCCGTTGTAGGCCCTGTAATCAGCATCTTATCACCCACCTTGAAAGTGTTGGCCTCAACGGTGAACTCCGCCACACCTAACTTGGAGAAGTATTTCACGCCTTTTCCGATGTACACTTTTCGTTCGGTGGCATTCGAACCGTAGTTCTTGTTCCACTCGCCCATGAGCTGACCCTGGTAGTAGCCGTCCCAGAAGCCTCGATTGAAGACGGTAGCCAGACGTTCATCCCACTGATCTTTCTTCTCGTCTGTGAACGTACCGTCAAGCACGGCCTGGATAGCTTCCTTATAACACTTCACAACCGTATAGACATACTCAGGCCCACGCGCCCTGCCTTCAATCTTAAACACACGTACACCCGCATTCATCATCTTATCGATGAAACGGACCGTCTTCAGGTCCTTCGGTGACATGATATACTTGTTGTCAATGTCGAGTTGGTAGCCCGTCTCATTATCCGTAGCCGTATAGCTGCGACGACAGATCTGGATGCATTCCCCACGGTTGGCGCTGCGATTGGCTGCATGCAGACTCATATAGCATTTCCCGCTGATTGCCATGCAGAGGGCACCGTGACAGAACATCTCAATACGGATCTGTTCTCCCGACGGACCACAGATATGCTCAGCTTCCACCTGACGGTAGATCTCCGCCACCTGATCCATATTCAACTCACGGGCCAGTACCACCACATCGGCAAACTGGGCATAGAACTTCAGGGCTTCGATGTTTGAGATGTTCAGTTGGGTAGAGAGATGTACCTCCTGCCCCACCTTATTACAATAGGTCATCACCGCCACGTCGGAAGCAATGACAGCAGAGATGCCGGCCTGTTTCGCCGCATCGATAATCTCATGCATCAGGGGGATATCCTCGCCATAGATGATCGTATTCACCGTCAGGTAGCTCTTGATACCATGCGCATTACACGTCTGAGCCATCTCTTTCAGGTCGTCGATGGTGAATGTCGAAGCCGAATGTGCACGCATATTCAGTTTCTCAATACCGAAATAGATACTGTCAGCACCAGCCTGGATTGCTGCTGCCAACGACTCTGGCGAGCCCACAGGGGCCATAATCTCAAAATCCTTCAGTTCCATATTGGCTGCAAAATTACGAAATTATTATGAAATATGGATGATTAATTAAGGAATATTTTGTAACTTTGCAAACAGTTACAAAAAACTGCCCCATATGAAAACTAGAACTTCAATTCTCCTGATTTGCCTCATGGCTATAACAGCTGTGAAAGCCCAGACTAGTATCAATGACTCCACAACGGTGAGGATCGGTTACTCCAAAGGCAGTAAGAACACAGTAGCGGGTGCCATCGACCAGCTGACAGAGAAGCGAATGAACAAAGGTCTGATCACCTCCTCGCTTGACTACCTGAGTGGACAGGCTGCTGGTGTGCAGGTTGCGTCCAGCGGAAATCAGGAAGTGATGGTGTCAGCTGTCAGAGTGCGTGGTACAACCTCACTGACCGGCAAGAACGACCCGTTAGTTATTATCGATGGTGTGACAGCCGACCTGGCTATCCTCTCCACCATCTATCCCGCCGATATCGAGAGTTTCACGATTCTGAAAGACGCTTCAGAGACAGCCCAGTATGGTTCACGTGGTGCTGCCGGTGTTATTGAGGTTGCGACAAAGAGAGGAAAGAACCAGAAGTTCCATATCGCCTACGATGGTAATATCGGCTTTGAATCGGTATATAAGCGTATGGAGATGCTTGATGCCAATGAGTTCAGACAGACAGCCGACAGACTGGGACTCAGTTACATCGACATGGGATACAATACGAATTTCAATAAAGCCATTGAACGGACAGGCTTTGTACAGAACCACCATATTGCCTTTGGCGGTGGTACTGAGACTGCTAATTACCGTGCATCAGTGGGTATGATGGAACACAACACGGTGATAAAGAGCAAGGGGAACCAAAACTATATCGCCAAGCTCGACATCATGCAGCTGGCCTTTGACAACCATCTGACAGTTGAACTCGGCATGGTAGGATCTTTGCAGAAGGTCAGCTATCTTCCCTTCCAGCAGAAGCTCCTCTATTCTGCCGCCACCTTCAACCCTACCTTCCCTGACACGAAGAATGCCGAGGGCCAATATGACCAGGTCCCGGAAGCACTTTGGATCAGTAATCCCTTGGCATTGTTGGAGATGAAGCAGAATGAGGACAACGGCCATTTTAACATTCACATGAAAGTAAAGGTGACACTCTCCAAGGATCTGACCCTCCGTGCTTTTGGATCCTATTCCTACAACTCCGTCAGTGACTCCCACTACTATCCCACCAGCGTGTGGAACCGGGGAGAGGCTTACCGTAAGCATGAGAAGAACGAGATCATTCGCGGCAATGTGTCACTCACCTATGATTTAAAAACCACGAAATCCGACCTGAGTTTGATGGCTCTTGCAGAGGCAGAGAATCAGAAGTCAACGGGCTTCTTTACAACAACCACAGGTTTCACGACAGACGACTTCGGTTTTAACAAGCTCTCTGCAGGTGCAAACCGTCCCTGGGACGGGACTGATTCCTATTATAGAGACTCACACATGGAGTCGTTCCTCCTGCGTGCACAATATACCCTCTTCGATCGCTATACACTGACAGCCAATGCCCGTGGCGATGCCTCATCAAAGTTTGGTAAGAATCACCGGTGGGGTTTCTTCCCTTCCCTCAGTGGTGCCTGGGTCATCAGCAAGGAGCCTTGGATGCAGTCCATCAAGGCTATCAGCAACGCGAAGTTACGTATCGGCTATGGATTCTCCGGAAGTCAGGCAGGTATCGACGCCTACAACTCCATACAGTTAGTCCAGCCTAACGGTGTCACCCCATACAACAGCTCTATCGCCACCACTCTTGGTGTCCTCCGTAATGCCAACCCCGATTTGAAATGGGAGGTGAAAGAGACCTTCAACGTCGGACTCGATGTCTCGCTATGGGATAACCGTATCGCCATGACTGTTGACTTCTACAAGTCGAAGACCACCGACATGCTCTATCTCTATACTGTGCCAGTGCCACCCTACCCCTACGATAAGTTGCTGGCCAATCTTGGATCCATGCAGAACAGTGGACTGGAGATCGGTTTCGGCATTACCCCTCTTCGCACCAAAGACATGGAACTGACAGTGAACATGAACTGGACGTTTGAGAGGAACAAGCTGCTCTCATTGAATGGCTATTATAACGGTCAATATCTCACAGCGCCCCAATCCAGCACCATCTCTTCACTCTGGGGAGCAGGTTTCCACGGCCCCAGCGGTATTGTGAAACAGATTGTGGGTGAACAGATTGGCATCTTCGAGCTTCCCCACTTCAAGGGTTTCAACACTCTGGAGGACGGCACCAAATATTACGATGTGACAGATGAGAGCTACAACTGCGGACAGGCCATGCCCAAGGCTATGATGGGTTCAAATGTCGCTTTCAGATACAAGCATTTCGACGTGACCATGCAGTTCAACGGAGCTTTCGGACATAAGATTTACAATGGTACGGCTCTGACCTATTCAAACCTGCTCTCTATGCCGAACTACAATATGATGAAAGGTGCGCCTGAAAAGAACTTAGTCAGTCAGATTATCAGTGACTATTATCTGGAGAATGGCGATTACGTCAACATCGACTACGTGACTTTGGGCTGGAATGTTCCCCTGCGTTCCAAATATGTACAAGGACTGCGCGTTTCTCTGTCAGTGAATAATCTCGCCACCATCACCGGCTATAGCGGACTGACACCGATGATCAACTCCAGTCTCATTAATGGCACACTGGGTATCGACGATAAGAATATGTTACCCGTCTATCGTTCCTACACGATGGGTATCAGTATCAAGTTTTAATTAAAATCTTTAGCGTTATGAGCACCAGAATATCATCCCTTCTTCATTTCTCACTTCTCACTGTTCTCTTCTCACTGTCATTGGTGAGTTGTTCGCTTGATGAGAATCCGCGTGATCAGATTCCTGAGGAAAAGGCTTATGCCTCTGCCACACAGCTCTACCTGAATACCGTTGCCACCTTATATAATTATATTGGCGGTTCTAAAGAGGGAGATGGGCTGCAAGGCACCGGTCGTGGCGTGTATGATCTTCAGACCTTCGGCTCCGATGAGGCGATGATACCTACACGTGGTGGTGACTGGTTCGACGGAGGCATCTGGGAGGATATGTACATGCACTCCTGGGATGCCGGGCACGAAATACTGAATAACTCCTGGCTCTATCTCTATAAGGTCATCACCCTCTGTAACCATTCTCTGGAACAGCTTGAGGCTCATCAGTCGCTGTTGAGTAAAGAGAAATATGCCTCATATAAAGCTGAGGTACGTGCTCTGCGCGCCATCTACTACTGGTATCTGCTCGATCTCTTCGCCCGGGTGCCCATCATCACATCTACAGCCGAATCGATGAAAGAGATTCAGCAGTCAGACCGCAGCGAAGTGTTCGAATTTGTAGTTGCCGACCTCCAGGAAGCACTCCCTGATCTGAAGTACGCCAACAGCGTGTCGCCAGGCGACTATTATGGTCGGGTAACGCATTCGGTGGCCCTTTTCGTACTTGCCAAGTTAATGCTCAATGCAGAAATCTATGCTGATGACAACTGGACCGACGGCATCCATCTTGATGGTAAGAAAATCCTGTTTTCTATCGATGGGCAGACCATGAATGCCTGGGAGGCTACCACTTACTACTGTAACCTTTTGGAATTGTCTGGTTTTTCTCTGGAGAGCCTCTATATTAATAACTTCGCCGTACGCAATGAGCATTCTAAAGAGAACATCTGGGTCATCCCCTTGGACAAGGACCTTTACAGGACTCAGCAACAGAATCTGGTCCGTACACTCCATTATCGTCATGCAGCTGCCTATGGCTTCGTCGGAGAGAATGGCACAAGTGCCACAAAATACGTTCTGAAAGTCTTCGAATATAATACCCCCACAGAAGACCAACGTTTTGAATGGTGTTATTGGGCAGGCCAGATTCGTGATCTGAATTACAATATTATCACCGACCGTACCGGCCAACCTCTCATCTATTATCCATGGGAAGTGAAAAAAGACCTCAGCGGTGGCCAATATGTAGAGACCGCAGGAGCCCGTATGAAGAAATACGAGATTGACAAGAACGCCACGCTGGATGGAAAACTAATGGATAACGACATCGTGCTTTTCCGTTTTGCCGATGTGCTGCTGATGCGTGCAGAAGCGAAGCTGCGAAACGGTGAAGACGGACACCAAGATTTCTTAAGGGTACGTGAACGAGTAGGAATGCCCGATCGGGAACTGACGCTGCAGAACCTGTACGACGAACGTCTGATGGAACTTTGTTGGGAAGGATGGCGACGCCAGGATATGATTCGCTTCCGGCAATACAAGAGTCTCTATACGGGCGATGACATCGATCCCGTAATAGATGAAAGCGATGGCCACACCACCGTCTTCCCCATTCCTGGCAATGCTCTCATCTTTAACGACAACTTGACACAAAACCCAGGTTATTAATGAGGCCGCTTGCTTATATCATCATGGTATTGCTGATGGGCGGGTGTACGCATCGGGAGCCTGGGCACTTCACTCATGAGGTGCTGAACCGCATGACACCTGTGAAGAATCAAGGGGAGAGTCAGACCTGCTGGATCTATGCCATGCTGGCCGCCATCGAGACGGAGCATCTCAGCTGGGGTGACTCCGTAAACCTCTCACCTTATTATATAGAAAAGAAGATGGAACAGGAGCCTGAGGCTCCGGAAAACAAACGGGGCATGGGCAAGACACTCATCAACCTTATTCAGAAATACGGCATCGTGGGTTATGATGCGATGCGGAAGGTGGAGACACCCGCCCCACGCTGGGTGTTTATGCTTGGTGCCACCTACACCCCACAGGAGTTTGCCCGTAGTGTCTGTGCCCCTCATGAGTATATCGCCCTGACAAGTACCGACGATGCTCCCTATGGTCAGGAGGTGGAGATCGACCTGCCTGACAACTGGATGCACGACCGTTTCCTTAACATCCCCATGGATTCGCTGTTATCCAAGACCGAACGTGCGGTGCGCCGGCATCATGGTGTCTGTTGGGAGAGTGAGCGTCATGCTATGGCCATCGTCGGTATCGCCCATGATGATCAGGGACAGAAATATTTCATCATGAAGAACTCCTGGGGTACGGACCGGCCCCATCAAGGACTCGACTATCTCTCATTCGAGGACTTCCGTGAGGAGACCCTCGCCATCGAGATGACAAAAAAGGCGTATCACAACTGATACGCCCCTTTTTTTCATTATTTCATTCTTACATTTTTACATTATCTATTCAGCTTCCACGTGACGCCATCCTTGGTGTCCTTCACCTCGAAACCGGCCTCCTTCAGTTCATCGCGGATCTTATCACAGGTAGCCCAGTCTTTCTCTGCACGCGCCTTGGCACGCAGTTCGAGTACCATATCTACCACCTTACCAAAGGCTTCCTCACGACTGTCATTAGAACCACTCTTCTCGGCCTTCAGTCCGAGGATGTCGAAGGCGAAGAGCTCCATTGTCTCTGTCAGTTCCTTCAGGCAGTCGGCACAGATAGTTGCCTTATGGTCGGTGAGTTTGTTCACCACCGTACAAGCCTCAAACAGATAACTGATCACCTGTGGGGTAGCGAAGTCGTCGTTCATCGCATCATAACACTTCTGACGCAGGCTCTTCACCACCTTCTCGGTCTCTGCATCGCACTTGTCTGACACTTGAACACGGGATAAGTCGGCGATACCGTTCATCAATTTCTCCAATCCCTTCTCAGCAGCCTGAAGTGCCTCGTTAGAGAAATCCACCGTTCCACGATAGTGGGCAGAGAGGATAAAGAAGCGGATGGTCATGGGCGAATAAGCCTTCTCCAGCTTCTCATGGTTGCCGGTGAAGAACTGTTCCAGTGTGATGAAGTTACCCAACGACTTACCCATCTTCTGTCCGTTGATGGTGATCATGTTGTTATGCATCCAGTACTTCACGGCGGGATGCCCCATCGAAGCCTGGGCCTGGGCTATCTCACACTCATGGTGGGGGAACACCAGATCCATGCCACCACCGTGGATATCAAACTCCTCACCGAGATACTTCCTACCCATCGCCGTACACTCGCAGTGCCAACCGGGGAAGCCATCGCTCCAAGGTGAGGGCCAACGCATGATATGCTCAGGCTGTGCTTTCTTCCAAAGGGCAAAGTCAGCCTGGTTGTGCTTCTCTCCTACACCGTCGAGATTATCACGACTCGCATCTTTGATGTTCTCCAACGAACGACCAGAGAGGATACCATACTGATATTTCTTATTATAGGCCTCGATATCGAAGTAGATGGAGCCATTGCTCTCATAGGCAAAGCCATTGTTGAGAATCTGCTGAACGAGCTGCTGCTGTTCGATGATATGACCTGTAGCATGGGGTTCGATAGAGGGACGCAGCACGCCAAGCGCATCCATCGCCTGATGGTAGCGGTTGGTGTAATACTGGGCAATCTCCATCGGCTCCAACTGCTCCAGACGTGCCTTCTTGGCGATCTTGTCCTCCCCCTCGTCGGCATCATGCTCCAGATGACCTACATCAGTGATGTTACGAACATAACGCACCTTATAACCTAAGTGTTTCAGATAACGGAACACGAGGTCGAAGGTGATGGCAGGACGGGCATGTCCCAGATGGGGATCACCATAGACGGTTGGTCCGCAGACATACATACCTACATTAGGTGCATGAAGGGGTTCAAAACGCTCCTTCTGACGCGTCAAAGTATTGTAAATAACCAGTTTTGATTCCATTTTACTATTTTACCTTTTTTACTTTTCGCCGACAAAGGTACAACTTTTCCATAAAATAATGTAACTTTGCAGCCAAAAACTGAAAATATGAAACGAATATGCGATTTCATCGCCCGTTGGATGGGTGCGTTTGTCCTTATCTCAGCGATAGTGTCCTTGTTGGTGCCAGAGCCTCTGGCATCGGTTGACATGTGGATCATCAACCCACTGCTCGGCATCATCATGTTCGGCATGGGGCTGACCCTCAACCCAAAGGATCTCCGCATCGTCTTCAGTCGTCCGAAGGATGTGCTGATCGGTTGTCTGGCCCAGTTCACGGTGATGCCCCTTTTGGCCTGGATCCTGACAAAAGTCTTCGCCCTCCCCTCCGACCTTGCCCTGGGAGTGATTCTGGTAGGTTGCTGTCCTGGTGGCACAGCCTCCAACGTCATCACCTATCTGGCAAAAGGTGACCTCGCCCTCTCGGTAGGTATGACGGCTGTCTCTACCCTCTTGGCACCGTTGTTGACGCCTCTGCTCACCTGGCTGATGGCTGGTACTTTCGTCGATGTCGATACTATCGGTATGCTGCAGTCTATCCTCTACGTCGTGATTGCGCCCATTGCGGCAGGTATCATTATCCAGGAGCTCCTCCCTACATTCACGCAGCGGGTGGTGGCCTATTTGCCGGCATTTTCTTCCCTGATGATTGCCATCACCGTGGCCTTGGTTGTAGCCCATTCAGCCTCTCGTCTGCTTACGGGTGGTCTGCTCATCATCCTTGTGGTGATGCTCCACAATATCTGCGGTCTGGCTATAGGCTTTAGCATCGGTCGGCTGCTCGGTCTGCATTATCCAAAGCGTGTCGCCATCTCCATCGAGGTAGGTATGCAGAACTCCGGCTTGGCCTCCAGTCTGGCCACCCTTCACTTCGCCGCCTTCCCGATGGCCACCATCCCCGGTGCTATCTTCAGCGTCTGGCATAACATCAGCGGAGCGCTGGTTGCCAGATACTACAACAGATCATAAAAAGAAATCCCGCTGGCTTTCCAGCGGGATTCTCTTTTATTTCACGTATTCAGCGAAATCTGTCAGTTTCATATCGCCCTTGCGAGCCAGCGTGTCGTGCATGGCAAACGCAGCAGGCAGGTTATGACGGGTCTGACCCATCTTCGAGATCTTCAGGTAATCCCACAGCAGCTGCTTGTAGTCAGGATGAGCACAGTTCTCAATAATGCACTCTGCACGCTGGAAGGGACCCTTGCCACGCAGGTCGGCAATACCCTGCTCCGTCACGATAATGTTCACGTCGTGCTCAGAGCTGTCCTGGTGAGAAACGAACGGTACGATCGAGCTGATCACACCACCCTTAGCCACAGAAGGACATGTAAATATAGAAAGGTACGCGTTACGGATGAAGTCACCCGAACCACCGATACCGTTCATCATCTTCACACCACTGATATGGGTAGAGTTCACATTTCCATAGAGGTCAGCCTCGATAGCGGTATTGATGGCGATCACACCTAATCGACGGATAATCTCAGGCGAGTTAGAAATCTCACTCTGACGCAGCGTCAGGTGATCCTTGAAGTAGTCCATGTGGTCATACACCTGCATCAGACACTCGTTAGATACGGTGAGTGAACAAGCCGAAGCATCCTTCACACGACCGTTCAGCATCATAGCCACCACACTGTCCTGCAGCACTTCGGTATAGATGTTGAAGTCGGGCACGTGCTTGTCCTGACCCAGGGCGCCGAGGATGGCATTGGCTGTTGAACCCACGCCACTCTGCAGTGGCAGGAACTCCTTGGGGATACGTCCCTTGTGCATCTCCTCTACGAGGAACTCTGCCGTCAGGTATCCGATCTTATCTGTTACAGGGTCACTGTCCTTGAAGGCACGGGCCTCATCGGGAATATTACACTCCACGACACCCACCACCTTCTCTTTGGGGATGCTGACATAAGGCACACCGATTCGATCGCCTACATGCTCGATGGGAATTGCCTTGCGGTAAGGCGGATCCAGAGGCTCATAGACGTCGTGGATATACTTCGCATTGGGATTGTGGAAGCTGTTGAGCTCCAGGATGACGTGCTTGGCCAACTTGGCAGCCGTCGGAGAAATACCACCGGCAGCAGTCAGATAGACATGATAGTCGTTACCCACCTCTTCGATATCACACACCTCGAGGATTGCCCAGTCCAACGGACCGTAGAAGCCATAGCGCAGCTCCTGAGCCATGTGACTCAGATGCAGGTCGTTGTAGGGGATCTCGCCCATGTTCACATGCTTACGGAAATCAGGGTTCGTGGTGTAGGGGGCACGATAGAGGATAGCCTGTGCATTAGCCAGGTCACCGTCTGTGCTCTGTCCGGTAGAAGCACCTGTAAAGATAGCCACCTTAAACTCTCTACCAGCCTCATGCTCAGCCACAGCGAGCTTAGCCAGTTCCTTCGTGGTTGCCTTGGCCACACCAGCAGGTGTGAAGCCACTCATGGCGATATGGTCGCCATTCTTAATCAGTGCCGCAGCCTCTGCGGCAGTCAGTCGTGTATAAGCCATAATCTTATTAAATTTGCAAATTTGCGTGCAAAATTACGCTTTTTAAGTCAAATAGCCAAATAAATCGACAATAATTAGTTATTTTTCAGTGACGTAACGCATATCGTCGGTTTTAGCCTCCTCAGCCTTGATGAGTTCGAGATTGAGCATCTCTATCTCGTTGGGCTTCACATCGTTGTTGGATTCAATGGGCTGATACCACGACCACTTGGCGAAGTATTCCTGCAGATCTTTCGACTGGAAGCGGTAGCCATTACGGGCGAGGATCTCATTGCGCATGATGCGGAGGGTTGACTTCTTCAGGCGACGGAACTGTCCGTCGTTGAGCAGGATAGTCCAGGTATAGTTGAAACGGGGGAAGTCGTTGCGGGCCCAGGTGAGCTGTTCCTGATTCCCCTTGCGGTGATAGATGCCATACTCATCCTCCTCCACTTCGTAGAGGGTCAGTCCGTCGAGCGTGATGACAGCCTCCCACATGCCTTCAAGGTTGGTGAGACCGCGGATGCCGATAACACCCGTCACCGTACCATTAAACGGGAGATGCTTATATTCGGCACGGGCCACACCTTTCTCATAGATGGTGCCGTTGCTGATTTGCAGTGTATCGCCATATTTATCTACATAACGACCTGCCAGTTGAATATCCCACTTATCTAGCGCCACATCGAGTCCCTCGCCTCGCGCCTTGCCGTCGAGCACGTGCTGCAACAGTCCCTTCTGGTCATAGAGACAAAGCAGCTTAGTACCATACTTGTCTATAAGTTTCACACGAGGTGTGTTACTGAAAACATTGGTACCACTGCCTCCTGGCTCGTCGCTCAGGATGTACTCATTCTGCCTGCTGTAGTTGGGCGTCAGACGGAACATCAGTTCCTCACCTTCTGCCATCGCACTGAAGGTGATGGTCTTGTCGGCATTCACCTTGGCTGTATAGTCGCGGGGGCCGATGTTCCACCGCGAACCGTTCCGGATACCTGGGTCACTGAGTACTAAGTCGCCCTTTCCGGGTTTCATGGTGTCTATCTTCCAGGTGTTGACCACCCTGACGAGACCGAACACGACGGTATATTCGTAGGTATCCTCGTTGAAACGGCTATGGCAGGTGACACGATAAGTATTCTCCCTGAGCCTATCCACCTTAATCTCCTTGAGTTCCCCCAAGTCCCAGCCACCTTCCTGGTAGAAGAGCCACATAGCCAGACCATCACCAGCTTCATCGTCGTAGGGATAGGCATCGTGCAGATACTTCAGGGCTTTCTGCGTGAGGTGCTTCTTCAGAAAGCCGTTATCAAACCAGCACTCAGCACCCTCCTGATAAAATCGTTCCAGAAAGACCTTGCCCCCGTCATCAGCACGGACTGCCGAAAATCCTGCGAGCAGGAGTAAAAAGCAAACTAAAAATTTCTTCATATCGTTAAAGTTTAACAGTTCAAATATGCCATCAGCACGTCCCAGACAGCGATGATATGACAGACTGAGCCAGCCAGCACGAAGAAGTGGAAGACGGAGTGCATATACTTCGTCTTGTTCAGGGTATAGAACACGGCACCCGTGATGTAACAGACACCCTCAGCTATAATCCAACTGACAGCGGCTGCCGATGTCGAATCCAGCAACGGCTTGAAGGCCACGAGCACACTCAGTCCCATGCCAATGAAACAGAGTGTCTCCAGATTCGAATGCTCCTTCAGATGGATAAAGCTCACGATGGTACCAGCTACCGCACAAGCCCAGACGAAGATAAAGAGACTCCAACCCCAGTAGCCCTGTTCACGCAGCGCTACCAGAGTCAGTGGCGAATAGCTACCCGCGATATGCCAGTAGATGGCAGCATGATCCCACTTACGCAAACGCTCCTTCCACTTGGAGTGGTGCTTCATCGAGTGGTAAAGTGTCGAGGCTATGTAAGAGCCTAACATACCGAAAAGATAAAGAATCACCCCTACCTGTGCCCAGTTGTTATCGCTTCGGAAGCACCATACAAGGAAGATGATGCCGAACACCACGCCCAACAGAATCCCGCCGCCATGCGACGCTGCATTCCATATCTCTTCCTTTCTGGTATATCTGATCATTTCCTAATGGCTCCGATTTATCGGCTGCAAAGATAGATATTTTCTTGTGAATTTCGCATTTTTCTCATTTTTTTCTTAAAAAAATAGTGTTTTTAGAGAATTTGTTATATATTTGCACCGGATATAGCTACTTCCAAGTGGCTGGCATCGTATTTTTTATTATCAATAACAAAAAAGCGATATGAAAAAAGGATAGCTCCGATACGCTAAAAGCCCGATAAGGAGTTGGCTACCGATGTATTTAAGAACAACGATGATTTCTTCCTTTATTTCAAGTCACCTGTGAATGGTTACCTGACAATCTTCTTATTTGATATTGCAGCCAACCAAGCCTACTGCATGCTCCCTTATCAGGATTCAGGCAGTGGCTCATATCCCATCACCTTTGGACAAGATTATTATTTCTTCTCACCAAATAAATACGGAAGAGCCCTTTCCAAGAATGACCAGCAGCAACGCGATGACGGACTGGTGATACCAAGCTCATTAGATTACAAAGACTTCAACAAATGGCTTATGAAATGCCAACAAAAAGACGAAGAGATGGAGGTAAGACGCATCCCCATTAAGATCATCAACAAATAGTTTTTGGAAATCTTTAGAAAAAAAAATCGCTAAAAATTTGGATTTATTAATAATAATGCTTATCTTTGCAAAATCCATATGACGTCCATTAAACTGAGAACCCCTACGTCTGAGCTTGCACTAAGCAAATAACCAATTACTAACAGCCGAATTCGGGAGGTTATAGGCACAAAAACAACTATCAGACCTATGAGGAAAATCTTATTACTCATTTGCTCGATCCTTATCACCGGCATCCTTCCTGTGATGGCTGATGGCATCAGTGTGATAAGTTTCAAACTTTTAGACACCGATCTGACTGCCAACACCCGTGGCACTCAGAAACTGGATCAGAACGGAGAAAAGGCTGCCTTGATCAAGATTGTCACCCCCGAACGCGGGTTCCTGTTCAACGGTGGTTCACTGGGTATAGTAGGAACCGAGGAAAAAGCCGGCGAGATATGGCTCTACGTACCGCCACGCGCCCAGAAGATCACCATCACACATGAGGTGTTCGGCGTGCTGCGCGACTATTTCTATCCTGTTTCAGTACAGGGCGGACGCACCTATGAGATGCTGCTCGACATCGGTACGGGCCGCTATGTCACCATCACCAGCTCACAGGCCAAGTCGGATGTGACCGTCGATGGCGAATACCTCGGTAAGTCTCCTATCTATAACAGGTATATGAACTACGGACGTCATGCGATCGTGACACAGAACGGCATTTACGAGGGCCAGGACACCATCGTCGTATCCTTCAACGACAGCAAGGACACCAAGATGGTGAATGTGGAGATGAAGGACATGAGCAGCCACTTCGGCGAGGTAACCGTCAACGTGGAGAACAATGCCGACATCTGGTTCAACGACCGTCAGGTGGGTACGGGCACCTGGAGCACCCAGCTCCGTGAGGGCAGCTACACCATCGAGACCCGCAAGGACAACTGCGATCCCGTGAGAACCACTTTCGTTGTGCATCCGCAGCAGCAGAACACGATCACCGCCGCCCCGCCGACACCGCATACAGGACGACTGAACATCTACACCCGTCCCCGCAGTGCGAAGGCAATCCTCAACGGCAACACCCCCATCGACGTGGCTGAGCTGCAGACACTGCCCGTGGGCACCTACCAGCTGGCCTTCAACCATAAGGGATATGTAGGCACGGACCGTGAGTTCACCGTCACCCACAACCAGACAACAACAGACACCGTGACTCTGGCCCGCGTGAAGTACATCAAGCCAAAGGCATTCTACTTCGGTGCAGGCTACGCCATCCGCTCATTAGGCGGCATCACCGCACTGGCTGGCGCCGTGTTATGGAACTTCGACCTGCAGGCCAGCTACACCTTCGGCCTCAGCAAGAGCGACGACGTGAGATGGTACAGCACCGACGGCAACGACAACTACCTGAGCAGCGTGTCCTACAAGCGCTCCACGTTTGCCATAAAACTTGGTTATCAGATTGCCCTCACCGAGCGTCTGGGCCTCACCCCGCAGGTGGGCTACGAGATTGAGAAACTGGCAGGTACGGTGGAGGACGGCACAAATCTCTACGGCGACAAGGCATCGGCAAAGTGCCTCTCCATCGGCGCCAAGTTCCTCTGGGCACCCATCAAGCATATCCATGTCTTCGCTAATCCGGCCTACTCCATCGGCATGAGCAAGGACGAGAACTTCCAGAAGATTGCTGACAACAGCGACATCAAGGCCGGTGGCTTCATGGCAAACCTCGGAGTCATCTTTAACTTCTAATCTTCACCTTAAATTATATAAATAGGTATGAATAAACTATTTCATTGCAGAACATGGGCACTGGCCGCTTTAGCGCTCTGCCTGTCGGCTTGCTCCTCCGACGAGGATGCCAGTTCGAAGGCTGAGGAAGAACTGCTGAACGTGGAGAGAGCGGTGGCCTTCGGCCCCACTGAGACCAGTTGGCAGGTGAAGATTGTTGCCGACTGTGAATGGGAGGTCGCTGCCGTTGATAATACCGGCTGGCAGGACCTCAGCGTTTCGCCCTCAAAGGGTAAGGGCAACGGCATACTGGTGCTCAACACGGAGCAGAACCACACGATGCAGGACCGTACCGCCGAACTGATCATCTCCACGAAGAATGGTCTGCAGCAGAAAGTGACCATCCAGCAGACCAGGAGCGGTGCCGACCTGAGCATCAGCCAGGAAGATTTTGAGTTCAGCGACGCCGCCGGCACACAGACCCTGTCGGTAAAGTGTAACACCGACTGGGAGATCTTAGGTCTCTCGGACTTGGCGGGTGACGATACAAGCTGGCTTAAGCTGGGGCAGCTCTCCGGTAGTGGTAATGCCGAAGTGCCCTTCACCGTGGAGGAGTGTTTCGATGACGCCTACCGGTATGCCCTGCTCATCATTTCCGCCGGAAGCTTAGGCGACAATACATTCGCCATCGCCGTCAAGCAGAACGGCAAGGAGCTTATCACCATGTCGCTGGATGCCATCGAACAGACCTTCACGACCGACGGTGGTACGAAGAAGGTAAAGGTAACGACTAACGGTGCCTGGAGTGCTGCCATCCCCGCAGGCATCAGCTGGGTTAACATCACGCCCACCTCAGGCATCGGCAACGGTGAGATCACCATCACATGCGATCCCTACGAGGGAGCTGGCCAGGAACGGCTGACAACACTCACTGTCAGCGCCGGTTCAAAGAACCCTCAGCGGAGCGATGTGATCATCACGCAGACAGCAAACTAACCAGATGAACGATATGAAGACAAGACAAATACTTTTCTGTATATGCGCCGGTCTGCCTCTTATGGCAGGACTGACGGCCTGTACGTCGGACGAGACGACGGAAGCCAAGCCAGCACAGGAGCTGCTGATGGTGGAGAAGGAGATAACCATGCCCCCATCGGAGACCAGCGGACTGGTGAAGATCAGTGCCGACTGCCATTGGGATGTGACATCCGTGGACAATGGCGACTGGGGCGAGCTCACCGTGTCACCACGCTCCGGCGATGGTAGCGGCACCATTGTGATCACTACTGAGGAGAACCACTCATCGCTCGAGCGTACCGCCACCATCGTCATCTCTACGAAAGGCGGCCTTGAGCAGCACATCAGCCTGCGCCAGATGAGAAGCGATGCCGCCCTGAGTATCAACAAGGAGGTTTTCGAATTTAACGATGATGGAGGCACGCAGAGCCTCGTCATCGCCAGCAACAGCGACTGGGCGATTACAGGCCATGAGGGAATCTCGTGGCTGGAGCTGGGCCAGGCAAGCGGCAACTCGGGTACCACCGAAGTGCCCATCCGCGTGAAGGGGGCTTACGATGATACCGACCGTGTCGTGGAGCTCACGGCAACAGCCGGGAGCAACAAACTCAACTTCACTGTCAGCCAGGGGGGTAAACTGGCTATCATGCTGGGGGTAGGCACTGAAGAGCTGCCCATGTTTTCGGGCGAAGGCGACAGTCAGACCGTGAATGTCACTTGTAATGCGGCATGGTATGCATACGTACCCGCGTCGGTGTCATGGCTTCATCTGGAGCCTGCCTTTGGCTTCGGCGACGGTGAGCTCCATGTCCTATGTGATCTCAATGCCTCCGGCACCGAGCGCCAGACTACCTTTATTGTCACGGCAGGTACGAAGACCGTCATCCAGACTGATGTCCTCGTCAGACAGGAGCGCGCCGGGGAGGTTATCATCCCTGAGGAGCCCCATAACATAGACCCACATCTCTCACGTTAAAACGATTAGGCTATGAAGAAGTTTATATTTTCAATAATATGCACCCTGCTGCCAATCCTCGCATCGGCGCAGGAACCCTATGCAGCACTCAGTGAGAACAACACCGTGCTGACATTTTATTACGATGACCAGAAGGCAACTCGCGGTGGTATGGATGTCGGACCGTTTACCGAAGCCCAGCAAAGAGGCTGGGATGATTACAAAGACAACATACAAACAGTTGTCTTTGACGAGTCATTCGCTAACTGCACGATTACAAGTACAAGTCATTGGTTTTACAGTTCGGTAAATTCCAGACTGACAA
>ONAE01000041.1 GCA_900315695.1 uncultured Prevotella sp.
CGCCCATCAGCATGATGATAGACATCACAAACGTCTTCCCTGATTTGGCACGACCGGTAATGGCCACCAGTTCCCGTCGTGGGAAACAAGGCTCACCAAGCAGTCGCATCAGGAACTCCATCGGGGGTAACTGCATGTCGGGCGTCAGCTCGCGCTGAAACATCCTTGCCAGTGTCGGACTCACGGCTGAGGACTCTCCCGCATGGGAGAGAGCCTCAGAAATGGGGTCAATGTCTTTCAATGTATTATTCATCATCATCAGAGTTTTTTAGGGTTAAACTTTTTTGTTTTTGTTTTTCTTCCGATAGGAGAACCCATATGAGCCCGTTTGATGCTTTCAGGGGAGCCGTCCTTCATATTGGCAACATTGTAGGTGATGAGCGCAATTTCATTACACATAGTCATGTATTCTTCGAAAGATACAAGTTGTGCGATACCCATCATGATCCGGAACAAAGTGGCATTCAGCATTCTGAACAGCTTTTTGGCCATCAACTTCCCTCTGTCAATCTGGTTTTCGGCACAGAAGTCCTTGATGTTGGTTGAAAACGCAGAGTTCTTTACGGTGCGGAGGATAACCTCGGCCATTAATTTTTCAATTTCTTGTTCTGTAAACATTTCTTTTGGTTTTATTTAGAGTTACTATTATTAATGATTCGGGGTTACAATCCCAAAATCACCTCCAAAGGTACAACATCAAAAATTAATGCGTGTTGCGTGTACACCACATTTCGCCCATTTGAGCGTCAAATTTTAAGATAAGTTCACAGAATTAACAGTTGTTGTGTATCTGGTACTCATACCAAGTACACAAAAACAACAGCAGCTACAACATCATTTTGTTGTAGCTGCTGTTGCTATAATATATAGGTATTACTACCTGTGTTTTATTGAATGCTTACTCTGTAGCGTAAGCATTCAGCGAGAGCCTATACAGAAACCTTTCCTGCACAAAACGCAGCAATATCATGTTATAATCTGTACCCTTCGTCTGTTTGGCCAGATTCAATAGCTTATCCCTGTTTGATTTACCGTAATTCTTTAAGTCTCCCATAGCATTTATACCATTACATTCAGATATTGTGTCATTCTTGAGCCAATGCGCATCTTCCCGGCATACTCTGTAAGCCGTGCAATATTCCTATCCTTGCGTCTCAGGTAAGCACGCAGAATCTCTGTCATAACATCCATTCCCACCTTGTTTCTGAACCGCACCGCATCGCACACAGAACGTTCTATGTCGTAAATGTGTAGTTTACAGCCCGCCACATCAGCCTCCGCAATCCCCATCTCATAATACTTTTGCTCCCAGTAGCAAAGGATTATTGGTGGAAAATCAGGCACCACCACCTTCCTGTGCTTTTCTACTGCCACATAAATCGAACCTGGCAATTGTGTTGTCAGGCCATAATACTCCCAAGCTGAATAAAGACAAAGCCCCCCCCAGGGACTATGCGCTCCACGTCAACCATCGTGTTGGCAAGCCCCTCCTGCGTCGCGTATACGCCATTCTTCAGCCGCACTACATTGCCCGCGTCCATTGCCTTGCGCACAAAGTAGTATCGCCCCACTTCGTCAATATCGCGCGGTGTCAGTATTCCCTTAGTTTGTTCCATTATGCAGTTTTACTACGAATCTTTCGGTTTGCAAAAGTACGGCTTTTTTTAAAATTAGCCGTAGTTTTTCAAAAATTATTTCATTTCCACCTCAAAATTCCCAAGATTTTCAATCCAAAATTCCCGGAATTTTCAATCGATAGATCATTTTTCCTTTCTTTCTTGATCACATTATCCCCCGCTCCGTAAAGAGCCGCGCCCCGGCGCAGCACATTACTCCGCTCCCCACAGAGACCGGCTCCTTATCAGTCACCCTTTACACTCCACCCCCATCTCCACGCACCGCACCCCTCTCAGCCCGAACCGGCCTTCCAGCACCAGCGCCGTGGCCTCGTCGCGGGCATCGCGTTCGTTCAGTGCGCTCACGCGCAGCGTTTCCCGCTCGCCGTATTCCGTGGTGATGTCTATCCTGTAATGATGGATATCGTCAAACCGGTGCGAAATCACGGCCTCCTCCACCCCCGCCGTCGTGAACTCAATGATGGTCAGCGGCCGCTTGCGGATGTTCTTCAGCATCTTCACCTTCACCGCAGCGTCCGTTCCGTCGGGGTTCACCTTCCTGAAGCGCTTGCACCCGCAGGCGCATGCCCAGATGGGAGGCCGACGAGGAATGATGTCCCCGCCCATGATACCCTCACGGCGATATTCCAGCAGGAACTCCGGCTCCGTCATGTCACCGGTTCCGTAGATGATGTCAACAATCTCCCCGCCGCACACAGGGCATTTGCGGGGCTTGCGTTCCACGTTGATGATTCTTGGACGTTCAATCATAATGCCGATTTACCTGTTTAGTTTTCGTTTTCGTTCACCCCCACTGATTCACCCTCTTATACTCTTCACACAGAGCCATCAGTTCTTTGAACAAAGAAAGCCGTGGCTCTTGCAGCTCGTTGGCATTTATTAGTTTCCGTCCTCTTTTCAGGAAGTGAACCATCAACTTCTCTTCTGGTTTATATTTTGACGGATTACGATGATTCGCTTCAACAAAGTCTTTGACTTCCTTGTATCGACCCATCCACCTTTCCTCCTGCATCATACCAAAAACTTCTAACTCTCAACCCCAGCATCCCTACCAGCCTCCCTCACCCGTCTGTACGACCAGCCCGTGTGTGTCATCACCTGACGGATAGAAGCACCCTCCTCTCGCGCACTCCTCACTACGTCCGTCTCCCCCACTTTCCTTCCTTGCACTCCGAGGCATGATATGCTACTGGTAATAGAAAAACGTTTTTCAATTTATGCTATACTTAAATAACGACTTCTGAGGGGATATATTGTATCAAATGGCTTGTGGCCTGTATAGAAGTTCCTGTCCCCCTGATTCCCGCTTCTGACACAGATGGCTTATCAACCATCAGAGCCTTCCGCTCCACGCATACCAGTGCTATCGGTCGCCCTTATGCCTTCGCAGCCTCATAGTATCCCTAATTGCTTGGCCACATCTTGTACCAGTTTAGCCAAAGGTCTTTTCAACAAATCCTTTTCTTGGTCATAGTTTCCAAGAATAAATCGATTCCAATCAGATTTATGGGGCAGCACATCTGCAAATCCATCCATAAGAGCCTGCCTCCCTGCCTTATTGTACATCCTGTATTTCCAAATCACCTCTTCAACATTATCACAATAGTTTGCATATAGTTTCTCTACATGGAAATATTGCTCATATGCATCAGCATCCACTGCACCAACTGGTAATCCGTTTCGGGATTCAAGCTTCACCACCAAATCTTCTGCCCTACCTGACATGCTATACTTAACAAATGAGTGCTTATCCAGTCTAAACACGAATGGATTTCGCAGAACCGCTGGATCAATTGGCTTCACGTATAATTCAAACAACGGGTCTTTCTTACTCTTCATCTGATTGCATGTGGAGCATGCTGGGTAGAGATTAAAGAAGGATGTCGCCAAGTAAGGATAATCCGACTTTGGGAAAAAGTGATCTATCGTATAAGTTGACCTAAAAGACTTTCCCTTGCCTGTACTCCCTTTCTTGGCAGCTACCGCATATTGTGCATTGCAATAAACGCAACTCTTGATGCCCATCTTTTTGACATATTTGGGGAAGACCTTCTCCTGTACATCATCATACCCCAACGCTTCTGTCACCCATTGGTAAAACTTCTTGGTTTCCCGGCTGACAGTCCCATCATCCTTTAACACCTGCAAGGTATGTGGATACTTCAAATCTACTCTCGCTGTAACCACTCTAAACAGGTTAGCAATGTTGTTTCTCATTTCATCAGGCTTTGCCTTAATGATATCTTCATAGTTCTGAATGATTACATCAACATAGTCATAATAAGCTCCCGGCAACTGATCACGCAACCCTACAAGTTGTTCTTCAGGTTTCTTTCGCAAGGCCCTCAAATCAGTCAGATAATCATCCGCATACCCTTCAATAACTGGTGTCAGTACAATTCGCTTCATCTTTCCTCCCTTTCCAGTCGTTGTATCTCATCTCTGTAAAGAGCAATCTTGTCTTGAACGCCAGCAACACGGCTCTCTTTATATATCTCCATCAACTGCTCTCTTAGAAGAGGTTCACCTATCTCCTCGATGAATGCTCGTGCTTTCTCGGCTGTCCATTCATCGTCATTGCACTCTTCTTTCAGATAGTTAGCCAGCGAAAGCACTTTCTTTCGGGCGAACTCTCCTACAAAACCTTTATCCAAAAAGAAACTTTGGTTTAATATATCATTGATGTTGGCACAGAAAGGATTGGTTACGTTTTCTGCTTCCAATTCATCCTCTGTCATCTGATGGCCCTCCTTCAGATACATGATGTTTTGCTGTGGTATATCGCTCAATACAAAAGGTGAATGTGTCGTAATGATAACATTGATGTCGAATTTCTCATTCAACCTCATCCTTTTCAGCATGCTGATCAAACGCAGCACAAATACACGCTGGTACTCTGGATGAAAGCATATTTCTACTTCGTCCATCACCAGGTTGAGTCTCTTGTATTTCACACGATTCTCAACTTCTGGAACAGAGTCTATATTGATGGCATGATACGCAAGTGTACTCATCAAATATATCAACTGTCGTTCACCACTGCTCAAATGGTTCAATGGAATTGGGTCTTCCGTTTCATCCTTACCCAGTTGTCTCAGGTATATCTGAGAGTGGAAGATGCTAGGTGGCAGATGCTCCATCCTTTCTTCGAGTGTCATCTCCCCGAAATTCAGTCCCGCTATCTTTTCGTACTCCTTCTCGTTAAATGTCAATTCCTTAAAATCACCAGTGAACTTATCTTCTACCTTGGTGAAGTTCAATGCTTGCCTCAGTTTCAACCCTATATGTGACGTATCATCTCGTACCTCAACCGCTATCTTTTGAGCATCCTCTATATTCATGCGACGGTTTGGCGGCTGAGCTTCATAGAAGGCAAGACTGATATTTCCTACAGAGTCTTTGTACTTTGAATAAGATGGATACTTCTCTGCCACGCTCAACACCTTATACACGACATACTCTCTGATAAACAATTGCAACTTGTTCATCTCCTCCTTCACTTCGCATCCCAAAGCCTCCAATATAGCATGGGCGTATGTAAAGTCTTGAGTAGCATACCAAGCGAAATTCTCCAAATCCTTATCCCCAGAGTATTCCCAAGCCTTCTCATCTTGTCGCTTATACTTATTGTGTGCATCCACCTCTTCGTCACAGGGATATAGCTTCTCGTTTGTCTCTATATCCACAAACTTCTCTTGCAGCGTTCGAGGCAGTATTCTGAAGTGTAGCCTGTCTAACGTGTAGCCGTCTAAAAAATGTTTGCCCAACTCGTCATCCAACAATATGGCGGTTAGCCTGGTCGCCGTCAGATGTTCTTCGTTGGTCATATTGATCCAACCGTCTGTCCTGTATGGGTTAAGCACGATGGGCGTTAAGTATCCGTCATTTTTATGGAACAGGTTGTTCAGCCACGATCCTCTATGCCTGAACACATAATCACCCTTGTTATTTAGTTCTCCTACCTCTGGATCATACGTAAAGGTGTGTTCATGGGCATAGTCGCCGGCAATGAATGCCTGAATCGAGTAATTGGTCACGATGGAATAGAAGAACTTATCCGCAAACAACCTTTTTTGACCAAAGGAGGCTACATCTGCCTTTGGATAGTCTCTAAACACGTCTCGCCATTGCTTATCACGTTCATCCTGTTTGCTGACATGCGTGAACATTGTCTTCAAATCATCACTCTTAAAGGCAACAAATCCGCCTCTGCACATGATAGAGCATTCTTCTCCATCAGTTACATACGTCAGGTCAGCATAGATGTCCTCTATATAGGTCAACAGGTCAGCAGCACTTCTCCTGGTATCTTTAAACAGACAGAAACTGAAGTTGTTGATGATCCTGAACATCATATCAAGCAACGAAGATTTGCCTGCACCGTTCTGCCCTACTATGGCCGTAATGCAGACATGGTCAGTAAAGAATCCTTCAGCCAACTTATGCTCAAAACAATAAGTTTGTCCAGCCTTAAGATTCTTGATATACCGACAACCTTCGTATATCGTGATAGACTTAACGGTAAACATAACTTCTTACCAAAAAAATATATCAAGCAACCTTGAATATCGGATAATTCTTCATCCGATTGAAATGCTCCGTTATGCGCTCCATCTGGCGGTTCACATTTCCGACATCAACACCTTCCACAATTTTCTTCACCTCTTTATACCTACTCCCTTCCTGAAAGAAACGAATGCCAGATGCCATCTGAGTCATGTCCGACCGTCTATATCCTGCTACTATCTTTCCTAAATTCTCCAGCAGATTTCTGTCGTTGCAACGGCTTTTCTTTTGTTTCTCAAGATAGTCCTCAATACTATCAGAAACATCCTTCAGTTGGTGACAGTATTCAGCCCTAAGGTTTTCTAAAAATGATTGATAGGCTGTTCGTTGAAATGTTGTTTCCGGTGTTGTCCAATACAGCATCGTCAACAGATCAAGCGTATCTCCAATGTCACCGATGCGATGATGGCGGTAAAACTCCCTGAATTCTTTTGTTGCCTTATAGTCATCGGTGTAGATAGTCACGGTATCCTCTTCCCAGCGACTCTTAAACAAGGCTAAGGCCACGCAAAACAACTCTCCATTTTCTCGCTTATCATGCTTACTGAACTTCAATAATCGTTCAAACTCTTCATCCAAGTCGTTCTTGATGTCGGCATCAAGGGTTTTTCTATGGTCAAACTCGTTGTTGATGACAACAAGGATATGGTCATTTTTCTCTGGTGGATAGAAATCAGACCTGACATGAAGCTTTGTCTCATTATACACCGTCTGTGGCAGACATAGCGTCCACGACTTGAGCTGCTTCAATAAAAAGTCCGTCTCATCGTCTATCCGCAGCAGATTGAGTATGGTGCAGGCATCTAAGACAACAATGGGCTTCATTCTACCAGTTGGTGATAATTTCAGACTTATGGGCTTCGTAATACCCCATATCTATTGTCTCTTGATTTTCAAAGGCGGCTAAATCCAGCAGTCTTGAGAACGATTCATTATATTTCCTAAGAGACACACTACCCAAGTCTGTTACAACTTTGCTAACGACATCAGCAGCAAACGGGGTGTATGGATTCGCCACTTTCTCTGTGCGGAAAATCGAATTATTCATCAATTCTGAGATGTAGTTCATTACATCTGCCGTATTGGGATATCTAAGTTCGTTCCTATCCACAATCCTCGATTTCACGGCTTCCTGTAAGTAGTCTCCCAAACTCTCTACCGAAGCGATGGCCGATAGTGTAAAGTTGATAAACATCAGCAACCGGTTTGGAGTCTTGTCCAACAGAATCTTGATAAAACTGTTGGCGGCATTGATACCGTTGGAGTTTTGTAAGGCGATATCTTCAAACTCATCTATCCACAAAATCACAGCGGAATAGATCTGAGCACTGGTCACTACATTAAATAAGGCTGACAGCAAATCAACAGCATCTGTCTCAATGGTCAATTTGCGGGTAATGCCTAAATCCACAAGAGTCTTAGGGTACTCAGTCCCATAAAGGAAGGCTTTGACCTGGTCCACAGTCCTTCCTCTGTCTAAAAAAATCTCTTCTAGTACGTTCTGGATATACACGCTGTCGGTGCTACTCTTGATACAGTCGTTCACATTCACGCCTACTGGTATATTAGCCCGTAAATAGCTGATGTCTATCTTGTCCAGTATCTGGGTGTACAATTCATCCACAACTTTCTTTCCACGCGGAAAGTTGACCATTATCGATAGGGGTTTCTTGCTTCCGATTCTCTCTGCTAGTTCCTGTGACACAGCATCTTTACAGAAATAGCGGGCAGCATGGGTCTTCCCACTGCCATAGTCACCCCAATTCAGTACAATAGCCGAGTTGGGAATCTGAAGGCTCTTCAGAATACGGGTTTCAAACTTGTTCTTAATATCCATGAACCCCGCCCAGATAAGCTCCTGCGAATTGATGGCAGGTACCACACGGAAGGGATTCTCCTTCAATTTGAATCGGTCAAATGTCAACATATCTTATTTCTTTTGTATAAATCCGTCATTATAATAACGCTGAAACATAAAAACATACCTGTCTGTAAGTGATGGCAGGTAGTTTTCCTTAATGTCAGCAGACTCTACCACCAGCAGTTTGTCTCGTAAAAGGGTATATTTGGCAAAAGCTTGATACACAGAGTAAGTCACGCGGTTGGGGGCCATCGTCTTGAAATGGTCAAAACTGTAAGCCAGCACCTCTGTCAGAGCATCTCCAGTGTCTTCGTTATCACGGCCTTGGCCTTCCATGAACACATCGTTAGCAACATGCATGTAATAGACATCCAACAACGACGTGGGGTTACAAACATCAGCCTGCCGCAGGTCTCTCCAAACTGCCATGTTCAAAAAAAGCAATCGACCTTCCCTCGTCAACTCGAATGTCAGGTCTCTGCGCAGGTCTAACAGTCCAAGGTCATACAGCCAGTTCAGACGGGGCATCAGTACATGTTCCAAGTAGACTTCAGCCTTTTTCCAACCCTTTATGCGTCGTATGGCACTCCTTAGGGCTGTTTTCGGTAGAGTTTCATGCGCGTTCGAATAAAGAATCTCCAGTTTTTTTAGCACCAGAACATTAAATTGCTTTCGCAGGTCTGAATAGGAAGGCGTGTCGCAGACAAAAGCATACTCCATCAGAGTAAAGAGGTACACAAAATCATCCTCAAGCAAACGTTCCAGCCAAAACATCTTTTCTATGGCAGTCAGTTCAAAGGGGTTCGTATGCTCAATATATGTCTCTTTTTGCATCTCTACATAGACGCGCCCCATCTTCCCCAACTCGTAATGGCCTGTCATCTCTCTGATGATACCCATTTCCATAGCCAGTTTGATATAAGGAATGGCCGAAACACCAGTCTTAGAGGGCAGGATAACGCCCTTCTGGTTTTTATACGAGTCCAAGGCACTCCTGTAATCCTGTGCTTTTTGCTCCAATAACCGGCTAAGGTTCTTCTTAGCAATCCTAGGACTATCCTTAAACAGCGACAGTAACACTCCCAGATAACCCATCCTACGCACCTTGGTATTCGTACCTAAAAAGGCAAAATGGAAGTCTTCTGACAATTTATAATCCGAAAAGGGCATATAGTAGATTGGGTATCCTACTTCTGTTCTCCAATTACCTGATGTGAGCTTCTGCAAAAACGGATTATCCTCCCAGAATGAGGCTCGTAAATATATCCGATAACCATACTCGGCATTCTCGGGACATCCATAAAGGTCGCAGTCATCTAAAAAAAACGTATCTACAACATATCTCTCAATACAACCGGGAAACTCTCTCTGAATCTGTTTGCACATCAATAACATGGAAGCTGTATAGGATATATTGTTCTCCTGATAGCTTTCTTCGTCGGCATTCGTACCGCAAGCCAAACAAACTTCATCAATATGCAACCCTGAAGCTTTAATATCCTTCAACTCAAAGTAGTCATCGTCCGGAAATACTCCTTCTTCTGGAGAATCATAGTGCAGTACAAGTGTAAAGTTATCGAATTCGAGCCAAATCTCGTTCCGATAACAAATCACATGGGATTCGTTATACGCTAGTCCTTCTATTAAAGATTGCAGACTCTTCATAACTCACACTTAAATAAAACAGTTTGTGCACAACACGTCGTCACCAGCCAGTATATCCACCAAACTACTTCCTTTGCCCATCTTGGCATTCTCCTGCTGACGTTTGATAACATCAAGCTTTATCTGTCTAATACGCTCAGGACGTATCAATTCTGCCAGCGACTCGCCTTGATTCCAGGTATAGCCGTCTTTCTCAAACTCCATCGCCTTCTCAAATAATTCCCGATGCTGCTCGTAGAGCCATATCCACTCTATCTTTTGCTGATAGAAGCAGAAATAACAGCCGGAACGGCTCCTGCAATAGGTTCCTGTCATTCCGTCCACTTCAAAAGGTATCTCTTTATAATATGCAGGCACGCCCACACCGTTATCTTCCAACAGCTTAAAAACATCTTCTTTCACCAGCACATCAGTATTATCAATCAGCGGGAACTCTTCTAATTTTCCTACTGGATAATCGGTGGTCTTCAAAAACTCAAAAACTGCGTGATTAAACAGACGAGTATCTATATCTAACAAAGCATTGAGTTTCTTGGAGTAGTAGAACGCTTTAGTAAGTGGTTGTTCTAAAACCTCCAAAAATGACTCTTTCGTTTCAAATGCGTTATCTATTCCACGAACTATCTCCATCATCTTTTGAATACTACCATTTCCAAGTACAAGATTGATAACATCCAGACTCCAGATGTTCTTCCTGAACGGGAACACTGCCTGAATATTCGGTTTTGAAGAGATATAACCGTCTCGGTCTTCATCGCCACGAATTCCAACATAGGAAATCGCGTAGTCATTGCCCACATACTCCTCAAACGGCTCCAACTTCATCTTCTTCGTGCACCAGCGGGCATTAGGCGATGGCAGAAAACCTCCTTGTGCCTTCAGAAAGTGTACAAAAGGTATATTCTCAGGACTGTCTTTAGCAGCTCGCAATATTTTAATTCCGCCAAGAAATGACTTTAGCTTTTCAAGAAGATCCATCGTATCCGACAGTTCACATCCAGTGTCTGCGTTGTAATACTCTATCTTCAGGCCCGGATAGTTCTTCTTCATATAGATAGCCAGTGCAGCACTGTCCTTCCCTCCCGAAATGCCTAATATGTGCCTAACCTTTGTCATTTGCCTATCTTCTTATTGAGTACTGCCAACAGGGCGCAAACATCCAGATTGTCTTCTCCAGATAGCATCTGCTCAATCTTGCTCTCCAATGTCAAAGCTTCTTTGGCTTCTTTCTTGGGCAACACGTATGTCTGTGTTCTGACGCTTGTTCCTTGGTTGGATACTAAGTCAAACGAATATGCAAGGTTTTCCTTCTGTCCTTTGGTCTTCTTGGAGATGTCTGCATATTTCTCGCAAGAACGGAGCAAATACACAATATCACTCAGCAGTTTATCTTCCTGTTCATCTTTCATAGCCTCAAGCTGCTTACCCAACAGGATATAACATACCGACTCATACCACTCACGCCGGTTTTCGTATGGGGTCATTACTCTGTTGTAAAACTCTTTTTGCTTTTCAGTCAGCAGATACGTCTTCACATCAACCAACCGATGGCGAATCTCTGCCACATATGTCTCATAAATATCTGAAGTCAGCCCGAACTCTTTCACCAGATGTTGTTCTATACGTACAATCAGGTTGGCATAGCAGTTCCTTAGTTCGTTGATTGACTGCTGGAGTACACGCCCAAACTCTTCTACAAATGTATCATCCGCCAGCTTGCTCTTACGGAAGCCCAGTGCCTCTGGCACATCTTCTAAAAATGCCTTCTCTGGATCTTTGGCATTTGCAAGCACATCCCTGAATCTTGCCGTTGTCCGATGGTCAAATTTCTTGGTATGTCGAGCATATTCATTCAGCCGGGCATAAAAGAACAGGAACGGCTTCACTGTTTCTATAAAAGAACTGTTGTTTACAGCAGCGTCCGCGTCTAAATTCACCAGTTCACGGTACTTCTTGAAAAATTCCATCTTCACGCCATCACCACTGTATTTCTTCACGGCAAAGGCGTTGGGATTCTTCGGGAATAGCTCAAAAAAGTCTTTTGTAATATCTGGAACAAACGCATTGTCACGGCTAACGTAATATAACGCGAAGTCCTGCCTCCTGAGATACAGGTAGGTGGGGATCCAGAAATCCAGAAAACCTTGTTTCATCTTGAAGGGGGCTTCGGAGAGCAGTTGTGTCAGTTCCGCCAGGTTTCGAGCCTTGCTTTCAGTACTCCTTAGAAATTCTTCACAGGCATCCCACAACTGGCAAAAGTCTTCATCGGTGGGCCTGTCCCTAAACCTTCTTCCATCATGCAAGCCTGTTTCTTTCAGCAATGCCAGATAGATGGTTTTTTCTGGGGGGAATGTGTCTGACGGGAAACCCAGTTCTGCTTCATCTCCATGTTCTATCAGTGCTGAGAGGTATTTCTTCTTGGCTGTTGATATGGAACTGCTGAGCGAGTGTCGGTTAAACAACTCGCTGTTCACTTTGGGCGACTTAAAATACACCTCATTGCATATCCTTGAAAGCAATGTGTTGAACTCTTTGTAGGAGCCCACTGGCTGCTGTTCGCCTTTGTAAAACCACGCCACGCGACTCTTATAGGCGAACAAGCTCTCGTTGATGGCCTTGTTCAATAGCTGCTCTTCGTAAGCTTTCAACTGCTCTATCTCACGCTTCGCTACGCGGTCTTCTTCGTCTTTCACCACCTTCTCCAGTATATACTCATACTTTTTGATGTTGTACAAATGGTCTACTATCTCTTCCGTGTTGTTAAACACGGCAAAGACAATGGCCTGCCCACACTGCCTGCTGAAGTCTTTCACTTCCTGTAGCGCATTTGCATGGTTCGAAAACACCAGTTCCACGTAGCCGTCCACATCGCCCATAGGGGTGTATGCCGTCGGGGTGTTCACTACCTCATATTGAAAATATCGGGGCGTGCCTTTCTCATAATAGTGAGCCTTCACAGGGACGATGGTACGTAGCAACTTCAGACTGATATCACCCACTATGTCAACAGGGCGGTCAACAATCAATTCGGCCTGTCGTATCTCGTTCTCGATATCTATATCCGTCCCGTCAAACAGCATCAGGCGTTGCTTGTATTTGGCATAGCGCACTATCTTATACTGGATAAGCCGTTTCAGTATTTCCTCACCTTCCGTGATATCCATAGCCTCGCGAGCATATACCACCAAACTTTGGTTGTCCAGTGTAAAACCGGCTTTCCCAAACAGTCCCATGACACCTATTGCCTTTACTATCTGCAGGGCTTCTTTTCTCTGTTCCTCACTTCCCCAATCTACACTCTCAGTCCGTTCCAAACTAACACGCATAGCACTCCAACTCATACTGTCCGCATTGGTATCGCGCAAATAGGAGTAGAAGTTATAAACAATGTAGTCATATACTTTGCCCAAATGGTAGGTCTCGTGTTCACTAGGCGTAAACTGGGACAGAGAGTCCTCGCCTACTGAGTGGAGGAAAGAAAACAGCGAGCGTTCATTCTGCCCATAACGCTGTAGTGCCGAAGTCAATACGTATGCAGCAAATGGATCCAAAGGATAAAGGGAGCGACTTACTTCCTCTGAGAACATATCCGTCACGAACTGGGTCTTATGTCCTAAGGCAATCAGTTGATCAGCATTGGCATACAAGATCTTGTCTGCCTCATTCTGTTGAGCCGCTAGATACAGCAACTGTTCCACGGGCTCAACAAAAGACACCTCACGGAAACGACCTTTAACTTTAATCCATTCATTAATCTGTGCCTCTGTGAGTCCTTTTGAATAGGCTCCGAAGTTCTGGTGCAGGGTGGTCAGCAAAAGTGTATTCCGTGTTGGAAGGTTCACGAACTCGGCAAACTTCTGCAAAAAATATAGTTCTCTCTCGGGATTATTCTTGGCAGCATGTTCCAGTATCTTTCCAAATTCGTCAATGACAATAACAAGAAATTTACCTTCTGTCTGAAGTTCTTGGCAATATCCATTCAGTTGGTCCAGAACACTTCCTCTCAGTGAGGCAAACTTCAACTGTTCTTGAAGGATAAGTGCAAGTTCTGCATAGTCACCCACAATATTCATTACCTCGTAAGCGCCACTATGAAGCAATTTCGGGTCAATGAGCGTATATTTTTTCTTTCCTTCTGAAAGGTCTTTCTCTAATTGCAACAAGAAGGATGACTTTCCTGTTCCGTAAGCGCCAACGATGGTAAAAGAGTGCATGCCGGTTTTGAAGTCATCGGCAATAATACCTGCTACACGCCGCGCATTGGGGGTGGCTATATAGCTCGAGACATCAAAAAAACCGTCAGCAATATTCGATGATAGTCTGAATGTTCCTTTACGCATAATACCTCCTCAATATCTCTTCGGGCGCCATATCTTTCGTAAACAACAACTGTCTTACTCCTGCAATGTCGCTATACACCACATAATCTGAATACTTCTCTGCTATGCACTTCAAACAGTTGATAATATCCTTTTCTGTCATACAGAATATCAATCCTATGCGACGAAGCGTATCATCATAACCCACAGCTGTGTCCGTGCCTTTCTCCATCAACACGGCAAAGAAGAAAATGTCTGGCGACAAAGTGGCTTTCCCATCCTCATTAAAAGCATATTCGTCTTTACCGATAAGCGTCAGTAAGTTTAAGTCAAGCAATAACGACGAATAGTCCTCATTATTTTTTGCATTCCGTGGCGCACTATAGTTTTGTATTAGCACGCCTACATCTTTTCCTACTGTATTCTCATTAAACTGCGAAAGCCTCCCTGTGTCTAACATCTTGGCTTTAACGTAGGAGACTACATCTTGTTTCTTGAACTGTTTCTTCTTCCGCTGGAAGTCTGTGAAGAACCACTGGTAAAGGGTCGCTTCTCCTGTTGAGACAAGCAAGTATTGTAGTAGCCACAAAGTTCCCGCATCTTCCATAAAGGGGTCTCGGCCCTCCGCTCTAAAAAGGAAGTCGGCAATCCATTTCGTCTGGCTCTCCTTATTCAGCCCGAAGGCTTTTAGCCAGTATCTGATGGAGCCCACCATATTTTTCCCTACTCCCAGTTTCACCACAGCTTGAGGGTCATTATAGTTCCCTCCATCAGCGTCATAGTCATATCCTTTTTTTAGCCACAACGACTTACAAGAAAAAGACTCGTGTCCTGAGAATTTATAATTGTCTGAAATTGTCATCTATTTGTAGTATTTCTTAACTATCCTCTGCAGGCTTTGAATAACCTCATCAATAGTTTCCGGTCTTCTTTTCTTAGAGTGATTCAACATCTGGCGGATAACAGCATACAACTCCGAATTATGAAAGAAGAAGTCAGATTCTTTTATACAACCAATCGGTGCATTACCCTGTAGGATATACCAAAACACCTTAGCCATTTGGAAAATATCCGATCTATGATCTATCTCGCAGTCAAACTTCTCCCTATCGACCTTTTCCGAAAGATACTTGTTCATGGACTCAGGTGAAAGCCATCCGCGTGGGCCCACCAATTCCCCAATCTCATCAGGGGCAGGTTTGTTCCTTACACGTATAAGTCCCAAATCTCCTATCTTCCAGGTCCCATCTATCAAGAAGATATTATCCGGCTTTATATCGCGGTGATAATAACCCAATCCATATAACTGGTTCAAGGCTTGAGCTAATTGTAAACATATCTCTATCTTTGATGCATCATCAATAGCACGCCCCTCATCCTCCATATAACTCTTGAGGTCTGACTCTGCATACTCCATCACATAAAATGGGAAAGACACACGTTTGCCTTGTTGTCCAGCCACAGGGCATATCAAATTACCGTCACACTCTATCTCTACGACATTGTCCACTTTTTTGTCCTTACACACGTATAAAGCCTCTATCTCTTGGCGGAAACGGTTGTTATAAACACTTGGCGTCACTTTGCCGTTGATGTAGGATTCAAAGCGTTTCGATATTTTAATAACCTTCGACGGTTCAGACTCTTCGTCGTAATTCTGAGCCTCAAAGAGTTTAAACACAAAAGAATTACCCCCTTTATTCGAATTATAGTCCGAACTTAGGTATGATGCAAAATAATCCACGCTATCTATACGCAGATGGTTTTGCCTCAAGTCATTGGATATGTTCAGGTATGGCTTGGAATAAGTGAAGCCACAGTTGACATTCATAGACCTCTCCTAAATTGATTAACATCCACTATCTTCCACTCTCCAATATTGTTAAAGGCTATCGCCTCCAACTCATATTGTGCCTGTAAGTATTCACAAACAGCCATCAATCGGAAGTCTGGTTCCGTACCCTCTTTGTAGATTAACAGCGACTCCATAATTATCAGGCGCGTCTGGCGTGCATACTTCGAATTCGACTGAGTAACGCAGTGATAGGCATATTCTTTCAGCACTTCACATTCATCGTTAGTTGGCCGAATGTAATCGTTCTTATCTAAAAACACCAAGAAACGGAACTGCTCCTTCAAAACCGAAATGGGTAATTCCTTATGCATAGCGACATATACAAACAGAGTATAGAAGTCGTTACGTTGCTTAAAACGGGTTTCGTTCAGCGAAGCAATTTCCCTGTTCAACGTGCATAGAATATTAAGAACATCTTTGAACTCCTGTCTTACTTTTTCTATTTGATCTTCATTTAGTGCTGTCTCCAGCAGCTCATCTGCAGCCTTCCGTTTATCAGTAATAGCACCCTGGAAAAGATAAGCTACCAGTTCCTCTACAAGGCTTCTATCATTCATGCGTTGCACAGTCTTAGATGAAAAGATGTCAAGTTCAGACAACCCTTGCAAATCCATAATCTCATTAACCAGAATCATAAATGGAGAGTTGTAGTACTGTGCTTTATTTACCTCTGCTGTATTTAGATGGACTCCGCGTTTGTTCACCAAACTAAAATAATTTTCCAGTGATTCACCTCGAGAGATATCTACATCCTCTATAATTACAAAAACGAGTTCATACCTTAGGAATTTCTCTTGGTCAATATCTCTAAAACACCGTTTGTCGAAATCAGGGAACTCATTCTTCACATACTTAGAGATAGTGGTAGCACGCTGCTGTCCGTCCACCATCTCGTATGTTCCATCTTTGCGCAGACTGATGATAAAATTAGGAAGCGGATAGCCTCTCATAATGGAGTCTATCAGCTGCTTCTGATCCTTCAAAGTCCAAACAAAATTACGCTGGTATGGTGGATGAAGATCTATCTGGTCCTTCTTAATCCATTCCAGCAACTCGGCTATCGTTTTCTGTGTTACACTATATTTCATATTCTTAACTTCCAGGGCACATTACCCCAATATTAATAAATTCAATTTGCAAAAATACTATTTTTCCTGCATCCTGAGGGATTATTCGCGGTTTTTAACATTTCTTTACCAAACATTTGCTCCCTTGAACCCTTAACCCTTAACCATCAATGATAATACTCCCTCAAAAACCTCCGTACCGCCTCTTGCTGGCGCTGCTGGTTTAGCAGCCACTCGTTGTATTCCCTCAACAGACGTTGAAAGTGTTCTGCTCTCTCCTGCCCGTCGATGGCATTACACATCTGCTCTGCAATCTGCGGCGGGAAGTTATTCCTAATGAGAGTTTTCTGCGCCTCATTAGCAATCTTATTCCCTACAATGTTGTATAAGTCCTGTATGGTAATCATTCTAAATGTATTTTTGCTTCTTTAGTTACGGAACAGTTTTCTTCTCCCCTCTTACTTTCTCCTTCTCAACCTATTAATCACGCCATATGTCACGCCAGTCAGTCTGGACAGCTGACGCATTCCGGCGCCCCTCTCCAAACAATTGATGATTATCTCGTTACGTCTCTCCTTGTCAATTTCCTGCACCTTTATTGAATCCGTAATGCCATAGCTTTCCAACAAGTGCTGACGTATCTCGCGGTCACCCACGCTTATCTTCACGCTCTCATCAAGGTCTAGGCATTGCACATCGTCTTCCAGCGGAGCCTCAACCAGTTCCTTCAGGTCATCAAAGCTCATCCGCTTCAGTATGGCATTCGTGGCGCAAAGACCCAGTGCCGCAGGTACCTCACTGGTATATTCTTTCCAGCTGCTCCAGTCATAATCCCCCACCTTGCTCACCATCCCAGCCTTCGTCGGATTCTGATGGATGTACCTCAGTAACGTCACAAAGTAAGCCATATCGTTCACCGGTTCGCTCTTAAAGCGGTCTTGAAACACGTGGCCAGAGCGCGAGTACTTATGATTGTAGTACATGGCATACATGACAGCCAGATGCTTGATTGTGCTGCCTATATCTTCTTGGTTCACCCGTAGCAACAAGTGTACGTGGTTCGACATCAGGCAGTAGGCATAGAACGTGCAAAGAGGCGGCAGGCGGTTGCCCAGGTCGTCATACTGCTCCAGCATCTGCTGCAGACAGCTGAGCATGCGCATATAGTCTTCCGCTTCTTCAAAGATATCCTGCCTATTGATGCCACGAAGCATCACATGGTAGATACCCGTTCCCGATTCCTTCCTCGCCAGTCGTGGCATATATGATTAAAATAGCTTTTATCCCTTATTATTACATTGTTACGAAGTGGATCAAAGAACCGTCCCCTGATCTTCCTTTCTCGTCATTGTGCCGTATCACATTGTCCTTGGTCACAACAACCTTCCTTCATCCACATCCCCCACATGGGGCACTTCTCCAACTCGGAATAATCGCCGTATTGGGCTTGGGCATCACAGAGCATGTCTGTGAAGCGGGAGCTGCAGTGCAGGTCACCGAAGAAGTCGGTTTCGAGGTTGAACACTTCCAGGTTGATATCCATCTCATCAGCTATGCGCTTTGAGAGGTTGGGCTTTTGGCGTAGGTGGCAGTATAGTTCCACTAGCAACTACCGGCAGCAGCTTCGTATGCTCCGCTATTCACCAGTTCTGCCGTTTGCTGGGCAAAGGGCGACAAAGCTAAAGCAATAGCCAAATCGTCTTTCTTCTTCAAAGCTGTTTGATAAGCCGATTCTATCTCCTTTTGCATGGGCGACTCGAAGCTATACCACTCGTCGGTAATCCAATAGCAGATATCATCCTTTGCCTTCCGATAGCGAGAGGGAGCATCCTGCCGCCACTCCTTATAACCGACAAGCGGCCATATCCCTATTGGAAGTTCTTGGATTAACCAAGCGACTTAGTCGATTACTTCGACTAGCGAAGCGAGACCTCCGCGCAGCGCCTGAGCACAGAAAGGAGCGCAAGAAAGCTCGAATTCTCTTTCAAACCAATAGTTCCATGACCGACTTGCCTATATGTTTTCCCTCAGGCTTCATCCTTCAGCCATCAAACCTCTTCTCTATCACCCTCCAGTCCATAATCTGCCAAAGTGCAGCAAGATGAGCAGCCCGCCTGTTCTGATAATCCAGGTAATACGCATGCTCCCATACATCAAAGGTCAGTAGCGGCTTCAGGCCCCTCTGAACAGGATTTGCAGCATTCGCCTCCTGCGTAATCACCAAGTTGCCATCAGCATCTGCCGATAGCCATACCCAGCCAGAGCCAAACAGACCTACGCCTTTTGCTTCAAACTCAGCCTTGAAAGCCTCCACACTACCCCACTGCTTCTCTATCTGTGCAGCAAGTGCCCCCTTAGGAACGTGAGCTGCCTCACCGATAGGTTTAAACTGCATGAAATACAACTCGTGGTTCAGTATCTGTCCTGCATTGTTAAATACCGACCCAGCCGGAGCCTTTCGCACAATTTCCTCCAGAACCATATTCTCATACTCACTGTCTGGAAGCAGTTTGTTGAGATTATCCAC
>ONAE01000019.1 GCA_900315695.1 uncultured Prevotella sp.
CACCTTCTTCCATCGTGCAGAACGTTGGCACACCAGCATATTCACCATCCTTTTCCTCCTCAGTATTTATCTCAGGGTAATTAATGGCAGTAGGGTCGATGCCACTTACATAATACACATAGTGGTAGCCACTAACAGCCTTTTTCCATTCAGAACCTTCTGGTTTGTAGCTTTCTGCTTTTGTGCCTACTACAGCAAGCAGTTTACCTTTGGAACCGGTTGTCTGAACAGCATAGTAAGTCTTGTCCGACGCTATATTCTCTGTGGCACTTGTATTAGTGATACCCAAGGCCTTGCGCACGGTTATCATATTGGCAATCTCCTGCTTGTAGGCCTTCCAGTGCTTCAAGAATACACAAGGTGTGCCAGGCATGGCCAGCAGATAGGCGTTAGCAGCGAGTGTATCTTTGCGGAGCGGACCTTGGCTGCTGCCGTCAGGTCGTACTTCTGTATCATGGTTTTCCACAAAGGTGATGGCATATTGACGATAATTGCCGTTATCGACCTGGTTGCTGACGAGTGGCCAGTTGACATCCTTATTCTCGTTGTTTTTTCCGAGATAGGTCCAGTCGCCCTTGTCCGTTGCGTTACGCACTACATATTTGAACTGGAAGTCGAAAGCTGCGCTAGTCTTCCCAGCTCCGTCGATCCATTTTTTGATAGTGCTGCTACTATCCCAACATTCACCTACTGAGAACTGTGGCTTACTATCCTCGTTATACATCTTGGTAAATTCAGCACTATAGCCTTTCACCATATCATAGCGGAATCCAGTATAGCCCAGGTCGTTAAGCAGAAAATTCAGATAAGCCTTCACGATGGTCTGCACGTTCTCGCTCTTATGGTCCAGGTCGCGCAGGCCGTCCCATTTCTCACCAGTATCTTTATTTTTTCCTACCTGATAGCCTTTTCCTGCCGCTTCATCGTCGGAACAGATATCTTCAGAGGTCATGCGATAGGTCACGCCCTTATATTTCTCTTCTGGGAATTCTACCCAGTTTTTGAGTTCTTTGCGATGGTTAATAACCACGTCAGCAATGGTTCCGATGCCTTTTTCCTTGAAGGTCTTGATCAGTGAGCGCAGATCTTCTTCTGTTCCGAAAGAACTATCATAGTTCTCAAACCAATAAAGATCATCGTAGCCCATTGACATACCGCCACAGTTGCCGCTCTGTGGAATCCATACCAGGTCGAACACCTTCGAGAGATCATCAGCTTGTTTCTCCAGACGTGTCCACTGGGTGTCGGCAAAAGAATCCCAATAAAAGCCTTGAAGCATTACGCCGTTATAGTTCTCAGGCCATCCCTGTGCCATTGTGGTGATGGTTGAAAAAAACAGAATCAGTGTTGAGTAAAGTTTTCGCATAAGCTATCAGTTTTCTTGATTGTTGTATAATTCTGCTGCAAAAATACGAAAAAAGCCGTTTGGTTGTTCTCCAAACGGCTGTTTTTCTGCTAATTACATTGCGCAAACGGTTGCATGCTTGCATGTTAACCACTGAGTTAACTCACGGTTTTCGGACAAATCGACTGAATTCTTTCATTGCAGGGAGTGTTTTGCTTGTCGAAAAGTCCACGGTTCAGCCAGCCCTTCGTCACCTCATTGCCGAAGCCATTCTCCTCAGGGAACCACCAGAAGAGTCCTGTCACATTGTGGTGCTTGTTTAGTTCCGTCACAAGTTCACGGGTGAACTGGGTCTGGCCCTCCACACTGATAGGGTAGAACTCCGCATATTGGTCGCCCTTGGACCAGGGATCACGTTCGTGACTATAATAGGCGGCGGTTTCCACAATCATCACGGGCTTTTCGGGGAAGAGCCAGTTTAGCTTATCGAGTGTACGTCCGAGATTGGGGATGGTGCCTTGCCACATAGGGTAGTAACTGAGTCCGATGATATCGTAGTCTACCTGATGGCGGCGCAGTTGCTGGTAATAGTTTCGGGTGATGTCCCAGTCGCCGGTCTTTTCTGTATGGATAATGATCTGTGATTTCGGACATATCTCACGACATGCCTTACAGCCAGCTTTGAGGAAGTAGCATAAGATATCAAACCCCTCACTTCCTGATGGGTCAATCTTGGCTGTCGGCCAAAGCATGCCGTTTGTAATTTCATTACCCACTTGTATCATCTCCGGCATGACACCAGCCCGTTTCATCGCTTGTAGCGAAGCGCAGGTGTAAGCATAGACACTGTCAGCAAGCTGCTGCCTGTCGCAGCCTTTCCACCGCTTAGGCGTGAACTGCTTGCCGGGATCGGCCCAGGTGTCGCTGTAGTGGAAGTCAAGCATCACCTGCATACCGGCCTTCTTGATCTGCCGGCAAAGACCTATGACGTAATTCAGATCTTGACAGACTCCTTCGCCCTTATGGCTTTCAGGGGCATTCTGTGGATCTACGAAGAGCCGGACGCGAATCATGTTCCATCCCTGTTGTTTGACAAATGGCAGGAAACTGACCTTCCGACCGTTGAAGTCCTTATAGACCGTGTGCTGTGCCTCGTACGACGGCAACATCGACGCATCACCACCCAGCAACTTTGGGGTTTGTGCGGTGGCTGTCGTATAAACAAATAAACTAATAAAAACTAAATACTTCTTCATAAAATGTGTTAGTTGTCTTATACGGTCCAAAGATACGATTTTTTTTCGAATTATGTAAGAATTCTTAGATTTAAATCTAGCACTTTTTAGAATTAAATGTAAATAGTGCTGGAATTAAATCTAGCAAAAACTGCGATTGAGAACAAATCAGGCGGGTCGTTTGAGACCCGCCTGAAAATTTAGGTTAATGAAAATTACTTCTTTGTCATCTTGCAATAAGCCTTTCCATCGCAGTATGCAAAGAGTTGGATGAAATAAGATCCAGCTTCTGCAACCTTGATGTTTGCACCACCCTGAGTCAGTGCGTCTGCGGTACCACCCCAGTTGATGTCCCAGCCATCATTTGCACGGAATTTCATTTCGTCAGCCTTCAGATCGATGGTTGTTTCCCAAGCACCGGTTTCCTTATTATAGGTCATATCAGTGTCTGCATCCCAACCACCGTCCTGAGCAGGACCAACGATACCGATGGTTGTAATCGGAATCAGACTGTATGTCATGGCTGCTATATCAGCGTTAACTTGATAGTAACCAGCATCTGCTTTAAGGTTGCTGCCTTGTTCTGCCAAAGAACCATCAGAGCTACCAGCACCCCAGTCGGGAGCATCCCAAGAGTCTGCGTGACTACGGAACTTGAACTCGCCGTCGAGATACATAAATCCTACATACTTACCATCGAAGTCTTTTCCTTTCAGATAATCTACAGGATTACCCCAACCATTGTTATTGCCAGCCTCGTAAATATACTCTTCATAGTCAACAGCCTTCACGCTATAGGTGAAACTTAGCATGTCTATCTGTACCAGAATCTTCTTAGCACCAGCAGGTACACAGAAAGAGTTGTCGGCACCAAGATTGTAACGGTAGTCGAAACGTCCCTCCTCAGCTTGGCTGTCACCGCCTACGATACCGAACAACTTACTCCAGTCACCATCTCCGATAGCGTCGCAAGCATCGTCGTCACCGAAAGCAAACCAGGTGTCACCTTCAGTAGCTGCGTCGAATACGACCGTGAAGATAGGATCCTCATAAACATCTTTGCCGCTATGATTAAATTTAATGGATCTTTCAGCGGCCGAGGGAGCCCATTCGTTAGGACCACCTACGATGTAGTAAGCAGGCGAGATGTGGGGAGCTTTTGGTGTGATAGTCAGTGTGCACGTACCAGCATCTACGTAGGCACCCTGTCCGTCGATCATCATGTCGGCATAGACATGAGCCTCAATCTCACGAGCCACAGGACGCATGCCATAAGTATTGGCTATCAAATTCTGCAGATCGCTCTTGGCAAACATATCAACGTTATCGGCAGCCTTAATCTCATCCAATTCTTCACCTTCGATGGTGGGTACAAAACGGATGTGCTGAATGGTTGTACCTTCAGGCAGCGTGCCGTTGAGCGTGATGATTTTTACAAGATCCTCAGATGTGTTCAGGTCAACAGCAGTAGCGCTGGCTGAGAAGCCTGGGATAGTAATGGCTTCCTCCGGATCATAGGTCTGCTGGGACTTCCAGTCCTTGTAGTCATCGCTACAGGCTGCCATAAGCAGACCTGTAATTGCGATTGACAAATATGATAATATCTTTTTCATATCTTTACTTAATTTGGGGTTAGTTACTTAATCTCACCACTATCATTACCGAAGTTCAGATAAAGCTTCTGACCAGCATTTCCAGCTACGCGCTCCTGATCACCGCCTGCACCACGATAAACAATCTTCGTGCCGAATACCATGAACTCAGTCTTCCACCAGTCGATTCCTTCAATCTTAATGTATGCACGTACGCCGTCGCCGTCGCCGCCAGGTACGCTCCTTGCGAATGCAGGTGATACGAACTGACCGTCAAGTGTAGTCGGAATCTCTAACATTGTACCGTCCTCGAGTTCTTTCCAGTCACCATTTGGTGTCACGGGGCCCATCAGATAGACGTTCGGTTCCTCGAATTGAGCGTCATAGACGATGTCACGACCTGCTACTTCTGCCGTAATAACCATCAGATACCAACCTGGCTTAGAAGAAGCGATGTTGCCACCACCATCAACGATGTCACCAGCACGAGAACCACCGATGTTGCGCAGACCGGCGTAACCTACTTCGCCGCCATCCCAAGCTTTCTCTGCATTGAACTTCAGACCTGACTCATCAATCCATACGATGTGCCAGAACTTGTTAGGAGCATCATAGGTAGGAGCCATCGTCACAGAGGTATCCCAGTTCCAGCCGTTGAAGTTACCAACTGCATAGAGGTTTGCCGGCGGATTAACAGGAGGCAGAGAGAACTGCAAGAGGACTTTTTGCAGCGACACGATGTTTGAAGTGGTCTCTGTGCCTTCGATAGCACTACCGGCATACTTTGTAGCTGCAGCACGAACCTGGAAGTAAACGGGGATAGTAAGGGGGAATTCCTCTGTATCATATCCCTCGGCCAGTGCCAAAGTGGTCAGTTCTGAAGCCAGAGAGGCTGCGTCAACCACTAACTTAGAGGATGCAGCGCTTAAGATGTCAACACTGTTTTCCATGTTAGATTTCAACGAAGCGGAAACGGTGTAGTTCGTATAAGCGGGGAATCCGTAGTTGGGCAGACTGTTAAGAGTGAGATTTACCGTCTCAGAGTTTGCCAGGTCAAAGATGGCGTTCTCAGACATACCTGGTATGTTGAGCACCAGCGAACCGTCAGTAGGATTCTGCAGGGTCGGATTTGAGTCGCGGTCATCCGCACAAGCCGAAAGGATGCAGATGCTGCAGAGCAACAGTAATGCGGACTTTATTATTTTTTTCATAACGCTTTAAACTTTTTAAATTACTTGTATCCCTGATTCTGCTTCAGGTTAGTATTTGTTGCAATCTCATTAGAGGGGATAGCGTAGATATTGAGGTCTGCGCTGAAAGATGTACCATCTTGGGCACCACCCTTCCATTGCCACTTGTAGCTGTTGTTACCACCATAGAGACCGAAGCGGATCAGATCCACGCGACGGCGTCCCTCATAGTAGAACTCACGTGCCCATTCGTCGATGATATTATCAAGCGTATAAGTGTTCTTAGTGGTAGCATTGGCGCGCTGGCGCAGACGGTTGATAAGCTCAGTGCCTGTAGCTGTTGTTGAGCCACCATTCTGACGAGCATCAGCCTCGGCTGCAGTCAGATAAGCCTCTGCCAGGCGGAACAGGAAGAAGTCGGTATCGGGGAAAGAGGCATTCTTAGTGGCACCATTGTCACTGCGGAAGTTGGTCCACTTTGCAACACCGAAGCCTTGTAGGAAGTCTGTGGGTTTGTCAATGTAGAGAGAACGGCCTTCTGAACAGAACAGCGCACGGTCATCGTTAGCAGCTTTTGCTAAATCGTATGACTGCCCCTCAGGCGTAGTAGCGTTCGGGAAGAACTTCAGCACCAGCTCCGGGCGTGCACGGTTACCACCCCATGCCTGATCGGTATTGTTGGTGGCAGTGGGATCAAGTGGGTTTGCGTGCATCTTACCATCAAAGGTAGAAGCGATGCAGAACAGAGCTCCACCCCAGCTGGTAGTTGTTGAACCATCCTGCAGAATGGGGAATACAGCCTCGTAGGCAGCACTGCTCTCACCATTGTCAGCCATGAACAGCATCTGGTATGCACTCCACTGGTTAGCACCTGCGGTGTTTAGCTGATAGTTTGCGTTGATCACCTTGTTAGCATACTCAGCGGCCTTTGCCCACTGTGCTGTGCCTGTATAGACTTCAGCATTTAAATACAGACGGGCCAGCAGCATCCAGCAAGCACCCTTGGTGGCACAACCATAGTCCTTGTCACTTGACTTCATGGCTTTGGCTTCCATCAGGTTGGGCTCTGCTTCAAGCAGCTCCTTCTCAATCCATGTGTAAGCCTCTTGGCGAGTGATCTGTTGAGGCTTCTCAAGTGTCTCAGTGAAAGGAATGTTGCCAAAGGCATCCATCAGCATATAGTATTGAAGAGCACGTAAGAAACGAACCTCTGCCTTCTTTTGGTCATCACCGCCTTCGCCCACTTCGTTCAGGTAGCTATTGCAGTAGTTGATACCTGTGGTAAGACGATAATAGTACATGTGCATCATTGGGTGAGAAGCATCATACTGGTTGAAGTTGAAACCAGCGATACCAGGGTCACCCCAGCAGCAGATAGACTCATCAGTAGGCAGCTCGTTAGAGTTGAAGAGCTGGCGGATAAATCCTGCTGTACCACCATCATATCCGTCAATATCGGAATCACCGTTAGCACCACCGTTTCCAGGCAGGGCCAGGTTTGCATAGCACTTCAAATAGAGACCATCCAGATTTAATTCTGTGGAGAGGTTAGGATCGATGGGCTCCACATCCAAGTCCTTGGTGCAGGAGGTTACTCCTAAAGCCAGGGCAAGTGCTGCTGCGGGAATAATATTCTTAATGATATATTTCATAACTTTTTCTCCTTTATTATATTTAGAAATTCACGTTAAGACCAACTATAATCGAGATAGGACGTGGGTACATGTTCTGATCGACACCATTGCCGATTTCAGGATCCAAACCCTTGTACTTTGTAATTGTGAACACGTTAGCGCAAGATGCGTATACACGTCCACCAATACCTTTATAGCTGTTGCCCTTGAACAGACTGTCGAAAGAGTAACCCAGCGTGATGTTATCACACTTCAGGAAAGAAGCGTTTGTCACGTAGTAATCTGACTGGTTAGCAGTCAGCTCCCATGTCTGCCAGTTGCGATCCATCGCATCTATCAGATGGTTGCTCATATAGGCCTGCTGTACCCATGCACCGGTTTCACCAACATTGCTTGAACCACGCAGTACATCGTTGAAGACGTAGTTTCCGAGGCTGGCACGGAGTGAGAAGCCGAGGTCGAACTTCTTATATTCTACGCGAGAAGAAAGACCCATGGTTACAGGAGGTGTCGGGTTCTTATAGAGGTAACGGTCCTCAGGTGTGATCACACCATCACCATTACGATCAACAACACAGTTCTCGATAGGCTTACCATTGGCATCATATACCTGCTGATATACATAGAAGGAGTTGGCGGCATAACCTACTTGGTGAGCCTGTACATAGTTACCTGTACCACCACCGGCGTTAGGACCGGTTTCTACGGGCAGACCGTTGCTTGATACACCCTCCAAGTCGGTAATCTCGTTCTTGTTGTAGGTAAAGTTGTAATCCAGCTGCCAGAACCAATCCTTTGTCTGAACAGCCTTCCAGCTGATGGATGCTTCGAAACCGGTATTCTTCAATGAACCGATGTTCTGCCACATCATGTTCTTGTAACCCGACATTGCCGGAGCCTTAGCATAGTTCAGCAGATCAGTAGTCTTACGATAGTAGAAGTCAAAGCTGGCGGTCAGGCGCTGATCCAGGAAGCCTAAGTCCAAACCTACATTATAAGTCGTTGTGGTCTCCCATTTCAAATCTTCTGTGTAGTTATCTGGACGATAAAGAGTACCATCAAGACCTGCAATAGGATACAGACCATTGGTACCAACACTCTTTGAATAAGTATGGATCCAACCGTAGTCTGATACACCATCCTGCTGACCGGTCTTACCCCATCCGAGACGGAGCTTCAGGTCGCTGATCGGCTCAACGTCCTTCAAGAACGACTCCTGCTTGATCTTCCAAGCCAGAGCTACAGAGGGGAAAAGTGCCCAGTGCTTTTTGAAACGTGAAGAACCATCATTACGAAGTGTAGCTGTCAGCATGTAGCGATCCATGAATGTGTAGTTCAAACGGCCAAAGAATGAAACGAGATAGTGCTCGGTTCTGAATTGCTTGAGATCATCAGCATATTCATAGTCAGCCTGCTGACCGGGTTTCTCCTTGTTGGTTAATGGATAGTAGCGAGGCTTATCAGTAAACTCACTGCTCCAAAAGCGCTGCCACTCATAACCAGCCATGATGTCGAAATGATGATCCTTATTGAAGTCCTTGTAGTACTGTGCATAGGCACTCAAAGTGGTGTTACGCTTTACCTTCTGCCAGTAACCATCCTTACCGTAGTACATACTACCAGGTGTAGCAGGAGAGCTTGGGAAGAGGTTGGTATGCTGACGGCCCTTTGAGATATCGATACCCAGCGTGGCGTGCAAGCGCAAATCCTCAAAACCGTGTATCTTATAGTCAAAATCGGCACTACCGATGAATGAACGGCTATGAGCCACGTCAGTCTGATTGTTCAGCAACGCAAGCGGGTTGCTGGTTGCATCCTTAAACTTGGTGAGCGGCCAATTGTCATCATTCAGTGAAGAACCAGAACCGAGCCACTCATAGTAACCACCGAAGTTTTGCAGCATCTGTCCTGCGTTGGCACCCAGCATGTCCTTGCTGTACTGAGAGGTGAATGAGTAGGGATCCTGAGTCGGATCCATGCTGATGGCAGCACCTACAGCACCGGTATTGGCATAAGAAGAACGACTATACATGCCCTTGGCATTCAGGTCGATCTTCAGGTGATCATCCAGCAGACTGGGGTTGAGGTTGAACGAAGCTGTTACACGCTTAAAACCAGATTCCTTTAAAGTACCCTGCTGGTTCGTGTAGCCTAAAGATACGCGATAAGGTAGCTTTTTCAGAGCGCCGGTCAGCGTCACGTTGTGATCGTGGGATACGGCGGTTCTATAAATCAGATCCTGCCAGTTTGTATTAGCGGTACCAAGTGCACGATAAGCGTCATGGTCGGTGCCATACAGATTGGTGATGTAAGAACGGAACTGGTCACCGTCCATGACTTCAAGTGTCTTTTTATTCATGCTGATAGTCATACTTCCAGCATAAGATACCTGAGGAGCCATACCCATGCGCCCTTTCTTGGTAGTGATGATGATAACACCATTAGAACCACGGCTACCATAAATGGCGGTGGCTGAGGCGTCTTTCAGTACGTTGAACGACTCGATATCCTGTGGATTAATCGTTGAAAGGATGTTTGGAGCACCAGCTACGCCACTGTTGTCGATGGGGATACCGTCGATAACGATCAGCGGGTCGTTTGAAGCTGACAGTGACGAACCACCACGAATACGGATCTTAGATCCTGCACCAGGCTCACCACTGTTTGAAGTGATATTCACACCTGCTACTTTACCAGCCAACATATCCTGAGCATTTACCACCAGACCTTTATTCTTTGAATCTGGTTTTAGGGCGGTCACTGATCCTGTCAGGTCGCTCTTTCTTGCGACACCATAACCGATCACTACCACTTCGTTCAGTACAGCAGCGTCGTCGGTCAGTGTTACCTCTACATTTGGTGCGGCCTTTACTGTGGCAGTCTGATAGCCAACATAAGAGACAGTAATGGTTGCACCCTCATTTGCCTTCAGTACGAAGTTACCGTCAAAATCAGATACGGTAGCGGTCTGTGTGCCCTCTACGCGTACTGTTGCACCGATAATGTCTTCGCCTGCAGCATCTTTCACATGGCCTTTTACCTCAATTTGGGCAAAAGCACCTACCGATAGGAAGAGACCCAAGATAAGGCCAAGAATCCTACGCGGAACTTGAATGTTTACCTGCTTCATCATTACATTTAATTAGAGTTAAAATAGTTATTTTAAATATTGTCTTTTAGCACTTAAGCCTGTTATTCATGGTGCAAATTTAGCTTACTTTTCAATACGTTGTTCTTTTTTTGCAAAAAAATGTGCTTTTCTCGAGTGCAAACGTTTGCATTGACTTGTATCAATAATATTTTTGCACATTATTTTAATATTTGAATAGTTTTGTTTACCTTTGCATCAGTAATAGTTAAAAACCGGATGGAAGAGAAGGTGCCCATGACAATGAAAGATATCGCCAAGGAGTTCGGAGTCTCCGTGGCAACGGTCTCTCGTGCCTTGAAAGATTCACCCCGTATCAGTGAGGAGCGTCGCAAGGCTATCCAGCAGTTTGCACGAGAACACAACTTCTATCCGAATGCCATCGGTGAGGCTTTGCGCCATAGTCGTGTGATGCCCCAACGCGTGATCGGTGTCATTGTGCCTGAGTTTACCCACTATTATTTCTCGTCCATTTTGACGGGTATCGAAGAGGCTGCTGCAGCCAGGGGATTCCGCATCATGGTGGCATTGAGTGGAGAACAGTATGAGCGCGAGGTGCGTATCTGTGAGAACTTCCTCCGATATAAGGTGTGTGGCGTCATTGTGTCGCAGGCTAAGGATACCAAGGACTATGCCCATTACCAGAAGCTGATTGATGCAGGCATCCCGCTGGTGTTCTACGATCGCATCTGTACAGGTGTGAATGCCAGTCGTGTGGTGGTCGATGATTATATGGGAGCTTATAATGCCGTGACCCATCTCATCGAGACGGGTTGCAAGCGTATCGCCTTCTATGGCAGCCCGATGCAGCTTGAGATCTCCAAGAACCGTTACAATGGCTATAAGGATGCCCTGCTGAAACATGGGTTGTCGGTCGATAAGAATGTAGTCATCGTGTGCGACAACCGTAATGATGCCGAGCAAATTACACCATCGATTATGTCCATTGACAATCCTCCTGACGGTTTCTTTGCTGTTAACGATGATACGGCTATCGGTATCCTTTACACCGTGAAACATGCAGGTTATCGGGTGCCTGAGGATATTTCCATCTGTGGTTTTACCAATGGGCAGCGCGCTATTGCCTGTGATCCGATGCTTACTACTGTTGAGCAGCGTGGTCATCAGGTGGGTGAGGAGTCGGCACAAATCCTGATGGATAAGGTGGAGGGTTTTTTGCCCCTTGATAAGATCGAGAAGCGAATCGTCCGTACCCGTCTTGTGATTAGAGGAACAACTAGATAATAAATGATATGAAACAAAAACCTGATCTTTCTTTTTGGAATCTGTGGAACTTGAGTTTCGGATTCTTCGGCGTACAGATAGCCTACGCCTTACAGAGTGCAAACATCTCGCGAATCTTCCGAACACTGGGTGCTGATCCCCACTCACTGAGTTTCTTCTGGATCTTGCCCCCGCTGATGGGTATTCTGGTGCAGCCGATTGTGGGCACATTGAGTGATAAGACCTGGACCCGCTTCGGTCGTCGCATACCTTATTTATTTATAGGAGCTGCTGTGGCTGTGGCAGTGATGTGCCTTTTGCCCAATTCTGGTTCATTTGGAATGGCGGTGGGTGCAGCCCTCATCTTCGGATTGGTGGCTCTCATGCTGCTCGACACGAGTATCAACATGGCGATGCAGCCCTTCAAGATGTTGGTGGGCGATATGGTCAACGAGAAACAAAAGGCCAAAGCCTATTCCATTCAGTCGTTCCTCTGTAATGCAGGTTCGGTGGTTGGTTTCCTTTTCCCCTTCGTGTTCACCTGGATCGGACTGAAGAACGTGGCTCCTGAGGGTGTTGTACCCGATTCGGTTATCTGGTCGTTCTATTGTGGTGCGGCCATCCTCATTCTCTGTGTACTCTACACGACGTTAAAAGTCAAGGAGTGGGATCCGCAGGAGTACAAGGAATACAACCCCGTTTCGGAAGAAAAGGAAGACTCTGCCAACTGGATCACGCTGCTGAAAAATGCACCTTCCACCTTCTGGAAGGTCGGCTTGGTACAGTTCTTCTGTTGGGCTGGTATGCTCTATATGTGGACTTACGTGGTGGATGCCGTGTCGGAGACCGTCTGGGGCACCATCGACCCTGCCACCGACGCCTATCAGGAAGCTGCCAACTGGACGGGTGTGCTCTATGCTATTCAGGCTATGGGTTCTGTTGCCTGGGCTGCGATGCTGCCACGCTTCAGCAACACGAAGATGGCTTATAGTTTGAGCTTGATTCTCGGATGTATCGGCTTCTTCCTGATACCGTTCATCCATGACGAGTACCTACAGATTATTCCCTTCCTGCTCATTGGCTGCGCTTGGGCAGCGATGTTGGCTATGCCCTTTACATTTGTTACGAATGCTCTGCAGGGTTACGGGCACATGGGAGCCTATCTCGGTCTCTTCAATGGTACCATCTGCGTGCCTCAGATAGTGGCTGCTATCTGCGGTGGCACCATCCTCTCGCTGGTGGGTCATCATCAATCCACAATGATGATTGTTGCGGGTGTCAGCTTCCTGATCGCTTCCCTCTGCGTCTTTGTAATTAAAGATAAGAAATAAAATTGTATATGCTGAGCCGTGTTGCTATAGTCATTGCCTCATTCCTGTTCTCGCTATCTGTTTTCGGTAGCGAGAACATGCTGACGGAACGGTATAACCAGACCTATTTGGACTTGACCAATGGTCTGCCTCATAATAACGTCAGTGCTCTTTATACAGACTCCAATGGTTTCTTGTGGGTTGGCACATACGGAGGTGGGGTGGTGCGCTATGACGGCTATGGGATGCTGCAGCCTGTGCTTGGGTTCAAGAGTCTTTCCTGTAAAAGTATTGCTGAAGACCGGTTCAAGCGGCTCTGGATCTCTTTCGATGAAGGTACTAGCGTATTGGATCTGAAGACCATGCTCCCCGTGGTACCGAAAACAGTGGATGGCGGCGACCTAAGTAAACTGCTTTCTCAAGCAGCTGTGAAGGTTTATACGGATGCCTTGGGCAGGATATGGGTGGTTACGATTCAAGAGGTGGCTTTACTGTCTTTCAGTGAAGATGGTCAGATTACCAAGGTTTGCTCCTATCAATATAAGCGGAATACGCCTGATGTCTGTGTGGTAGATGTGGATGGAAATGGTAAGCCATGGGTTTGTATTGATCATGGTATTTATCGGCTGATGGAAAAGAATGGTAGTCTTGTCAGAGAGGATATCTCCCCATTGTTACGCCCGCTGTTCGGCTTATATATCACGGATATATTAAAACGTGGAAACGTTGTATGGTTGGCAACTAATCATGGTTTGTGCCGCTATGATCCCTATCGGAATCAACTGATCAGTTATCGCTATGGTACACGCGAGGGTATGCCTTCTCACGAGTTCCTTTCAAGCTTAGCACTGATGCCGGATAACACCCTGCTTGTGGGTTCCCTTTTTGGTGTGAATGTCTATGATGATGCGACTGATAGTTTTTCTGCGTGGAATAGTTCCAGTGCTTCTCCGTTGAAAAACGATTTCATTCATTGTCTGTTGGTTGATAAGGGCTTGATTTATATAGGAACGGAATCTGGTGGTGTGGTTCGGCTTTCGCCTCGTCAACTTTTGTTGAAGAGTTATGTTCACACTTCTGATCCAGCTTCGCTTTCCCCAAACCCAGTCAATGCCATGTTTGCCGGTGATGATGGATCGCTTTGGGTAGGAACAGTTGAAGGCGGTTTGAATTATAAGGCAAAAGGAGAAACTGCCTTTACTCATTATACGGTGAACAATTCGGGCTTGTCGCATAATAGTGTGTCTGCCCTGACAGCCGATGAGCAAGGACGCCTGTGGATAGGAACTTGGGGCGGAGGCATCTGTATGCTTGATATGAAGTCGCCAAAGGTGATAACCCGTTTGGATCTTCCGGAAGAATATGCCAGATTAACCAACTTCATTGGTGCACTTGCTTACGATCCTATTAATGAGGGACTCTGGGTAGGTAGCAATGACGGTATTTTCTTTTATCGTTTTAAGACACGTGAAATGGAAGACCCTTTTGATGGTTGTCGGGATGTACGTGGCTGCATTGGTTCCATTGTTACACATGATGGTTTTCTTTGGATGGGCTGTATCTTAGGTGTGCGTATCGTCAACCTTAAATCATACAAGAATGGTAAGTTCCAGCATCGTGCCATCATCCATCTGCTGAATGATCCTCAATCACGGATAGTGGATAAGTTGTCGACATTCTGTGAGACTAGTGATGGTACACTTTGGTTGGGTAGTAATGGCTATGGGCTCTATCGCAGGGTTGTTGATGAAAAGGGAGAAGAGCATTTTGAAGTGTTTACACAGGAGGACGGTCTGGTCTATAATGGCGTGAAGGGAATTGCAGAAGACCGAAATGGCCGTTTGTGGGTGACTACTCAGAATGGCCTGTCTGTCTATGATCCCAAACTACACGTATTCACCAATTATTCACAATACGACGGTTTGATAAACCCTCATTTCTATTGGAACTCTGCTATAAGGGATTCGGAAGGTGTCATCTACCTGGGTACAGAGGGAGGACTGATAGAGGTGACAGGTGAGAATACAGAGAGCTCTTATCAGGGACATCTGATATTTACGCATCTTATGGTTGATAACCAGGATGTATTGGCAGGTAGTGATTATCTAGATGTTGACATCTCTATAGCTAAGACCATAACCTTGAAAGAGAGCAACCGTTCTTTCTCGATAGATTTTTCTGCCCTTGACTTCGGACACGAGCGCCAGGGTCTTTACAGTTATCGGATGAAAGGCTTCGAAAACGACTGGATCTTGCTGAAACCTGGTATGCATTCAGTTCGTTACAGTGCGCTACCCGCCGGGCATTACACGTTTGAGGTTAAGTATCAGTCGTTGCAGACGCTTGGTGAAGACGAGATTATATCGGTGGATGTGGTTGTTGTGCCATCATTTTGGAATAGCTGGTGGTTCCGCCTTTTATTGAGCATTCTCTTTGTGCTATTGTGCATATATATATATAATAGGTGGGCGAGTCATCTGAAGCGGATTGAAGCGGAGCAGTTGCTGAACCCCATTAGAAAGGTTCTTGAAGAGTCTGATGATCCACGTCAGCTTCAAACGCGTATTCATAATATTCTCGACAATCAACAACGCTACAAACAAAGCGTGTCGAAGAGTGTAGAAGCCGATAAGGAGGAAGTGCAGAAAAGTTCTAAGCCCTTTATGGAAAGGGTCATGTCGGTGATGGAAGCCAATTATATGAACTCGGAATTTGGTGTTCAGGAGTTCTGTGATGCCCTTGGTATGAGCCGTACGGTAGTCAGCAAGCATCTGAATGCCGAGGTCGGACTCCCTGCTGGACAATTCATCCGTAACTATCGGCTTAACATGGCTAAAGAGTTACTTTCTTCAAAGACTGGTAACCGTAATATTACAGAAATAGCCTATGCAGTAGGCTTTAATGATCCGAAGTATTTTACCCGTTGTTTTACTAAAATGTTCGGAGTAAGCCCAAGCTCGTTTTCTTGATTTATCTCAAGGATAGGTCTTGATTTATCTCAAGAGGTGGACAAAACGCATCTAGGGGGACGAAAATCGTTTTATCTCCCTATTAAAACGTTTTATCCACCTCTATTTATAAATATACGGCTAATTTTGCAGCAAAGTTGTACAAACTAACTCGTTTATTTTATACTTAAAACAATTAACAAATGAGAAAACAAGTATTATTCTCTGCGATGCTCATGTTAGGTGTGATGGGAGGTATCTCTGCCTACCCAGTTCCTGCTATGGCATCTGTGACCCAGCAGACCATCAAGGTTACGGGTCAGGTTGTGGACCAAGAGGGGGAGCCTCTCATTGGTGCAACGATTAAGTTGAAGGGTGCTCAGACGGGTGTTATTACCGACTTTGACGGTAATTTCTCCATCGACGCTCCATCTAATGGTACGCTCGTAGTGAGCTATGTTGGTTACAAGGATCGTGAGATTGCCGTACGTGGACGTGCAGTAATTGAAAAGATTCAGATGGAATCAGACGCCCTGATGCTTGATCAGGTGGTTGTTGTGGGTTATGGTACCCAGAAGAAAGCTGACTTGACAGGTTCTGTATCTGTTGTTGACGCTGAAGAGCTGAAGCGTACCTCTAACGCAAACATCTCTACAATGCTGGAAGGTAAAGTAGCTGGTGTGCAGATTACTTCTGACGGTCAGCCTGGTGCCGATCCTGCAGTACGTATCCGTGGTCTTGGCTCCTTTGGTGACACTTCTCCACTCTATGTGATCGATGGTGTGCCCATGACTTCAATTCGCGACTTCTCTCCAAACGACATTGAGACCATTCAGGTGCTGAAAGATGCTTCTGCCGGTGCTATCTACGGTTCTCGTGCTGCTAACGGTGTGATTATCATCACAACCAAGGGAGGTAAGAAGGATCAGCCGTTGAAGGTTGACTATAAGGGTTACTTTGGTGTTGACCTCATCAGCAAGGGTGAATATGATGTGATGAATGCTGATCAGTATAGCACATATATTGGCCAGGCAGCAGCCAACTCTGGTACACCTCTGCCTGCCGGATATAGCGCAGTTGGTGATGGCACATATAAATTCATGGACAACACCAATACGAAATGGATGGATGAGATGTTTAAGACTGGTATTCGTCAGAACCACAATATCAACCTCAGTGGTGGTGGTGCACACAATACTTATAATGTAGGTCTTGACTACTTCCAGCAGAAAGGTACTCTGAAAGGTGCAGGTCCTAACTATCAGCGTTTCACCGCCCGTGTGAACAATACGATGGAGACCAAGTTCATCAACTTCCGTACCAGCGTTGTTTATTCTCATTCTAGCCAGGACGGTATGGGTATCTCTAATAATCAGGAGTATATTCAGGGTGTATATGGCTTGGCAGGCTATAATGTACTTGGCGGTACTCTTACTATGCAGCCGACAATCAAAGCCTACGATGAGTCAACTTGGGTACTTGACGATAAAGTAGGTGCAGCTAGTGGTTATAATTATGATGCATACGGCTATGGTGTTGCTGATGACAACATTCATGGTGATATCAGTGCTGTTAACTCTTTGCTGATCAATAATCTGTTGACTCGTAATACTGTTGTTGATCGCGTGGTTGCTACAGGTTCTGCCGACGTTGACCTGTTTAAGATGGTTGGTTTCGAGCAAAAGAATCACAAACTGAACTATAAACTCAATCTCTCTTATAGTACGACCCATGCTAACGACAAGACTTGGATTCCTTCATGGATTCAGGGTAGCCGTGTATATCTCGACAAGAGTAACGAGCGTTTAGATAAGAATCACCGTAAATATACCGATTTCCTTGTTGAGAATACCATTAATTACGATGGAACCATCGGTTTGCACCATATTAATCTGTTGGGTGGTATCACATACGAAGAGGAGAATACCAATTTGCTGAATGCCTGGGGTGTAAATCTTTCAGAACCATATTTCCTGCAGATTCAGAATGCAGCAAGTCGTGATGCCAGCTCTTTCGAGTATAAACATGCTCTGACTTCTATCATTGGTCGTTTGATCTATGACTACGATGGCAGATATCTGCTTTCTGCTATTATCCGTCGTGATGGTAGCTCTCGTCTGACAAAGGATATCCGTTGGGGCACTTTCCCGTCAGTATCTATCGGTTGGCGTTTCGATAAGGAAAAGTTCTTCCCCATCGACCACAATATCGTTAACATGTTCAAGGTTCGTGCCAGCTATGGTGAGCTCGGTAACGAGAATATTGGTGAGTACATGTATCAGGCAACTTATCGTCCTGGCTATATGACTTATAGCTTTGGTAATACGCCTGTTGTAGGTTCTTCTATTGAGACTTTCGTAAACCAGAACATTGCATGGGAGAAGAAGAAGACCATGAACGTAGGTATTGACCTGGCTCTGTTCAACAACCGCATTGAGTTCACGGCTGAATGGTATAAGAATAAATCTACCGATCTGCTTCATGGCGTACCTGTTCCTGCCAATGCTGGTGTATCTAACACAACTGTTGTGATGAATGCCGCTTCAATGACGAATACAGGTGTGGAGTTCTCATTCACTTACCGCAACTTTGATCATCCTTTGAAGCACCAGATCAGTGCAAACTTCAGCACATTATCTAATGAGGTAACAGCCTTGTCAACAGGTCAGACTACTTACTTCCCAGAAAACGATGATCGTCATATCACGATCGTAGGACAACCTGTTGGTCAGTTCTATGGTTACGTATATGAGGGTATTGCCCGTACACAGGACCAATTGGATAAACATGCTGCACAGCCTGGTGCTCAGGTTGGTGACTGCCTTTATAAAGATTTGAATGGTGATAATGTTATCAATGATCAAGACCGTCAAGTACTTGGAAGTGGTCTGCCAAAGATTAACTTCGGTCTGAGTGCTCATTTGGAGTACAAGAATTTCGACTTGAGTATTTCAACTTTCGGTGCGCTGAATTATAAGGTTGAGGATGGTATCTATAATAATTTGAACTCTAGCTATGGTTGGGGTAACAAAGACGTGAATGTCCTTGATGCTAATCGTTGGGACAACGGTACCTATATCTCAAATGTGCCCCGTACTTATATTAATGCAAATGGAGAGGCTTGGAATGACTACTTCAGCGATCGCAAGATCCAGAATGCTGCTTACTGGAAGATTGCCAATGTAGAGATTGGTTATAACATTCCTGACAAGCTGTTCAAGGGTGTTGTTACTGGCGCACGTGTCTATGTGTCTGCACAGAACCTCTACACATTCACTAAGTATCATGGCTATAATGTTGACTTCCGTGGTGGTGCATTCACTCCAGGTTTCAACTGGTGCTCTTATCCGACAGCACGCACCTTCATGGCTGGACTCCTCTTCTCATTCTAATGGGTGGATGAAATAAAGAATCAATGAATAAAGTAAAAAAGAAGAATATGAATCTATATAAATTTTCTTTGGCCATCATGTTGGGCGCTGCTACCTTGACTTCATGCAGTGATAAGCTGGAGTTGACAAACCCCAACGATCCTACAACAGGAACATTTGGCAAATCTACAAAAGATTTGGAAGATGCTGTAAAAGCATGTTATCACCATATGCGTATGGAAGGTACGTACGCACGTGTTGGCTATACGATGGATATCTGTCGTGGTGATGAAGTTTATAATCCTGCTCAAGGTTGGGGTCATCTTCCTGCTGACCATTTTAACTTTGGTACAACTACAGAAAATGATCAGATCGGTGGTTTGTGGATTTGGCGTGACTGGTATTATACCATTAATATTTGTAACTTTGTCATCACTCGTTGCAATGAGATAAATTCTGCTTCTGAAGAGATGAACCGTATTAAGGGACAAGCACTTTTTATTCGTGGACTCTCTTACTATAATCTTGCTAATTACTATCAGAATCCTGCTTTGATTCTGGATTATAACAGTTATTCTACACTTGAAGGTCTTTATGCAGCCAATAAGGAGGAAGGTGATACAGATCCGTTTGCACAGTATGATCGTGTGCTCGATCAGGTTGAGGCAGATTTCACTGAAGCCATGTCTTTACTGCCTTCTCGTGATGCTGGTGGTGAGTGGGCAAAAGGCCGTGCTACCAATGGTGCTGCTGCAGGTTTCTATGCCCGTGCATTGATGCAACGTCACAAGTACAGTGAGGCTCTTACCGTACTGAAGGATATCATTGCAGGTAAGTATGGTAAGTATGAGCTGATGAAGAACTATGGTGATAACTTCCGTGAGACATCTAGCTACGAGAACAATGCCGAGAGTCTCTTCGAGGTTCAGTTCCTGGATTATGGTTCTCAGGGTACCGATGATGAATGGACACCTGTTAACATCAGTAAGAATGCATCTCAGGGACATGCCGTTGAGTCTAATTTCGGTTGTGAGGACTTTGGTGGTTGGAAAGACCTTTCAGCACAGCCTTGGCTCTATCAGCTCTATACATCAGAAAAGACAAAGGGTGGAAAACTTGACCCACGTCTTTATTGGACTATTGGTACACACGAGACTGACTGGGAAGGTTTTGAGTATGGCAATGTTGCCTATAAGAAACCGATGACTAACGAGAATCCTATCGTTACGATTAAGGCTAATGGTGGTCTGCCTATTGCTAAGTGGACCAATATGCGTCCCGGTCTTTATGAGACTGTCGTTGTTGGTCTGAAGTGTGGTATCAACCTGCGTCTGATGCGCTATTCTGACGTTCTGCTCCGTGCAGCTGAGTGCGAGAATGAGGTGAACGGACCTACCCAGCAGGCTATCGATTGGATTAACCAGGTGCGTAGCCGTGCAGAATTGGCCGGTCTTAATCTTTCTGATTTCGATTCTAAGGATAAGCTGTTTGAGCAGATTGCTAACGTGGAGCGTCCTAAAGAGTTTGGTTGTGAGTCAGGCCGTGGTTTCGACCTTATCCGTTGGGGCTTCTTCTATAGTGCAGATCGTTTGCAGCAGATGAAGGAACATGGTACCTATCGCCTTTATCCTTATGACGACGCAGCAAAGAGACTTAAGGAGCCTGTTAGTTACAGTGAAGTAAATACTGATCCTCAGGTGCATAGTTCTTTCGACACATATCGTCCAGGTCATGAATACTTCCCAATCCATCAGAGTCTGCTTACAAACAACTTCAACCTTGAAGGAAATTCAGCAAATAAGGATCTCGACAACTCTGCTTATTTCCAAAAGAAGGGTTGGACAGTTCATCCTGTTGTTAATCTGAGCAAGTAATATAAACCAAAAAAAGTTATAAAGATTATGAAACATCTAAATAAAATAGCGTCCGCTTTCTGTGCAGCAGCACTTGGCATGCTGGCTCTGACGAGTTGTGAGGGTGGTGAGCTGTATAAAGTGAATGCGCCAGATTGGGTTGCCGCAAAGGTGGATTCAATAGCTGAGGCCAATAAGCCAGAGGAACTGGTTGGTATGATGGATGATTACTATACAGTCGGTGCCACCGACTATAGTAATGGTTTCTGGTCAGCATTCTCTAAGTACTATGTTATTCCTGATGGCACAAAGTGGAATGCAGAAGTCAATGTATATCCTAACCCGGATAACGTATATTATAAGAACGTAGCTCTGATAGTGACTAACGACGCTGATCGTGGCGCAACGAATTACTCAGAGTATGGTGCATACCGTTATGATGCAACAGGTGATAGTATCAAATGGAACTCTCAATGGGGTAAGTTGTGGTTTAAATATACGACAAGCACGTTGGGTCTAAGTCCTGATGCTGACAGCAAGGATCCGAATGCTCAGAAACTGGCAGGTAAGATGACCCTGACGGTGGATCGTTCAAAAGAAGGCGAGTTTATCATCCGAATGGATAATGGTTCTGTCGTGAAGACCTACAATCAGCCCTATGAGCTTGGTTCTGGTGAGAATATCCGTTGCTTCCTCGTTGTGGACGGCTCCTACCTTCAGTTCCTGACAACCAATATCGAGCCAATCGGTGGATGCACGTCTAAGGAAGACAAGCAGCCTGTATCTATGGTACTCAACAATGTTCCTTCTGAGATTCAGCAGGGTATTGAACTTGAAGAGGCAATGAAGGGTGTGACAGCTACTGTGACTTACGAGCAGGATGTTGTGGCAGAAATAGAAGCTGGTGATCTGGTATTCAACTCAATTCCTGACATTGCTGATCCTGGTAAGAAGACGCTTGTTGTGATGTATGCTAAGACCACTAACGGCGCTGCTGCTGTTAAGCCAATCATGGCAAGTGCAGAGTTCGAGGTGGTTCCTTCTGCAGACAAGATGACTTCACTGGTAGTGAAGACTGCTCCAAAACGTACAAACTACTACTATTATAATTCTGCAGCCGTTAGCGATGTGAAGGATCGTACCTTCGTATTCGATCGTGAGGGTTTGGAGCTGACTGCTACCTATGAGGGTGGTTACACTTCCTCTTACAACCTCGACAGCTTGGAATACGGTACTGTCAAGGCTCAGGCTGGTACTCAGGCAGTAACGCTGAAGGCCAAGAACGGCAAGACTGTTACTGTTAATGTGACTGTATCAGAGTCTGCTCTGAAGCTCCACAAGATGGCAGAGAAGGATCTCGGCACAGAGGATTGCGCCACAGGTTGGTGGTCAGTATTCACAAATGATGTGAAGGTTCCTGCTGGTGAGACCTATCAGGTTGACTTTACCAACTATGGTAACACGATCAATAACTGGAGTAACTTCGTGGTGATCCTGCGTAACAGCAAGCTTGCTGAGTCTGCTGTGGTGCGTGCTGACTACTTTGGTTGGGGTGCTGGCTATGACGGAAATCCTGACCTCCGTGTAGGTGACGTAAGTATTCTCCCACCAGCAGAGCCCGCTGATGAAAATGCAGCGTGGTGGAGTAAGTGGCGTGAGTCTATGAATGGTGCAAAGGTAAGTCTTTACATCACCAACCTTAACAACGGTACAGCCGATGTTCAGGCCGTGATGAAGGGTTCTGACGGCACTACGTATAAGCTGTATTATCTGAACATTAAGGCGGTGGAGCCTGATGATATGAACTTCTCATTTACCGTTGACGGTAGTTATTTGGTTTTTTAAGTTAGTATGCGATGGGGGCGGGCACGGGCTGCCCGCCCCTTGTTTTTTAAATTTTGTTGATTATGAAGAAGTTTGATACTAAACTTTGTGGTCTGTTGTTGGCAGTCTTTACACTGACAGCCTGCGGAGGTGGTGGCGATAGCGACGTGCCTACCCCAACTCCCACGCCAACTCCAACTCCCACGCCAACCCCAACTCCCACTCCTACCCCCACGCCAACACCAGGCGATGATGAGGTACAGACCTTGGGTGGCAGCGATTTGAAACATGTTACTGTCCACGATCCAAGTGTAGTTTGGGATCCTACTTCCCAGATGTATTATATCTTTGGTTCGCATCGCGACAATGCCAAGTCTTCGAATCTGTTGGCTTGGGATAAGGTGACTGTCCCCTTCGCTACAGCTACCATTGGCGATGCAGCACCAAATGTCGCATTTACGACACCTGCCGTTACCAAAGTGAAAAAGGGTGGAGCAGAAGTGGATTTTCCAGCTTTTGATGCTCAGGCATGGGCTAAGCGTGGTAATTCTGCTTACGATATTAAAGGAAACTTGTGGGCACCCGATGTGATTTATAACTCGAAGTTGGGCAAGTGGTGCATGTATATGAGTGTCAATGGCGATAACTGGTACTCCAGTATCGTGTTGATGACATCGGATAACATCACAGGTCCTTATCTTTACCAAGGTCCAGTCGTGATTAGTGGCTTCCACTCAGGTGATGTAAAAGCATATAAAGATACTGACTTAGAAATTGTTATTGGTGAACAAAGCAGTCTCCCCTCACGCTATGCCAGGAAGGGCACGCTGGTACCAGGCAATTGGGGTGAGAGTTGGCCCAACTGTATCGATCCTTGTGTGTTCTATGACGAGAGTGGTAAGCTGTGGATGTCGTATGGCTCATGGAGTGGTGGTATCTTCATGCTGGAACTCGATGAAGCTACAGGCTTGCGTGACTACGATGTGACTTATGCGGAGAATGCAACCTCTGATCCTTACTTTGGTACGAAGATAGCTGGTGGCTACTACGTATCTGGAGAGGGTAGCTATATCGAGTATATCAGTGGTTATTATTACCTCTTTATGTCCTATGGCGGATTGACTGCAGGTGGTGTTCCCAATGATTATAACAATGGTGGTTACCAGATGCGCGTGTTCCGTTCCAAGAATCCTAATGGACCATACGTGGATAGCAAGAACGCAAATGCTGTCTTCGAGAAGTTCTACACTGATTTCGGACCCAATGAGGATGATGGCAATCGTGGTGTGAACATCTTTGGTGCATACGGTGAATGGGGCAAACAGACGGTCGGTGACAGCTCAGAGCGCTCACAGGGTCATAACTCTGTCATCGCAGCTGAAGACGGACGCGCTTACCTTGTTTACCATACCCGTTTCCAGAACAAGGGCGAAGGCCATGAGGTACGTGTCCATCAGCTGTTCCAGAACGAAGATGGCTGGTTGGTTGCTGCGCCATTTGAATATACTGGGGAGGTGGCGAAGACTGCTAAGATAGCCAACAAACAATATGTGGCTACCAGCGATGTGCCTGGCAAGTATAAGCTTCTGATTCATAAGTATAAGCTGAATCATCTGACCAAGGAGTATAGCCAGCCTGTGGAGGTGACACTCGATGCCTCTGGTAACATTACAGGTGGCTTCTCTGGTAAGTGGTCGGTGAAAGATGGTACTTCGTACTTCACAGTTACTGACAACGGCCAGACTTATACAGGTGTCATGGTGGAACAGACCTTGGAACCCTCTAACGACAGGACTCCAGCCTTTACACTTCTGAACAGTGCCACAGGCGAAACCATGTGGGGCTATAAGTATGGCGACTAAAAATGACTAAGTAATGAAACGTTTCCTACTCATAACGGTTGTGCTCACTATGAGCACAACCCTTTGGGCTCAGCTTCATCACCAAAGGGCTGTGTTCACAACTGATACACCCATGGTTCATGACCCTGTCATGGCCTATGAGGATAGTACCTATCATATCTTTGCCACAGGCATGGGTATTCAGCAGATGACCTCCAAGGACCGAAAGAACTGGACGGTATTGCCCGACCCCGTGATGACTGTCATCCCCAAGTGGACCCGTGACTCCGTACCAGGTTTCCGTCACCACGTATGGGCACCTGATGTCATCAAATGGCATAACCGTTGGTGGTTGGCTTATAGCTGTTCCACCTTTGGCAAGAACGGCTCGGCTATTGGCCTGCTCTCCAGTCCTTCACTCGCGTTCCCCTTGTGGGAGGATGAAGGGTGTATCGTTACCTCACGCGAGGGACGCGACAACTGGAATGCCATCGATCCGAACTTCGTCATCGACGATAAGGATCAGCCCTGGCTTGTATGGGGTTCTTTCTGGGACGGTATTCAGATTGCCCGTCTCGACACGACCATGCATATCGCTGTGGGAGAGAAGCCCCGCACCATTGCACGTCGTTACAACCTCAGCGATCCTAACGCCAAGGCGGCACTCCCTCTCAATCCCAATCCGCCTAAGAATCCCACTTCTGACTATGCGGGTCCGAATGCCATCGAGGCACCTTTCATCCTGAAGCATGATGGTTGGTACTATCTCTTCGTGTCGTGGGATTATTGCTGTCAAGGCAGCAAGAGCACCTATCAGGTAGCTGTAGGACGCAGTAAGACAGTTGAGGGGCCTTATCTCGACCCTCAAGGCATCGACATGCGTTATGGCGGTGGTAAGCTCTTCCTCAAAGGCGACAAGAAGGCTTATGAGGCTGCAGGTCACTGCGCTGCCTATACGATGGACGGACAGGATATCTTCATCTGCCATGGATACAGCATCGCCCACAAAGGTGCATCGATCCTTATCCAGCGTCCTATCCAATGGACTGCTGATGGCTGGCCACAAATAGATCTTTAAATTGATCACACATGAGAAGATTCATACAACTACTAATATTGATGTTCATGATTCCGCTGGGCATTCAGGCCCAGTGGAAATCATGGACTGCGGACAATGGCAACGGTACGTTTACCAATCCGCTTTTCTATGATGAGTTTTCTGATCCCGACATTCTTCGTGTGGGTGATGACTATTATCTGGCAGGCACCACCATGCATACGGTTCCTGGCTTGGTCATCTTGCATTCAAAGGATCTTGTGAACTGGGAGAATATCAGCTATTGTTTCGATCGCTTTGATTTCCCTGACGATGCCTTCTCACTGAAGAATCATCAGGAGATCTATGGACAGGGTGTCTGGGCACCAGCCATCCGTTATGCCAACGGTCAGTTCTATGTCTTTACTAATATCAACGGCAAGGGGCTGCAATGCTATACCAGCAAGGATATCCGAGGTCCTTGGAAGCATCATAATATGCAAGGACGTATCTACGACCTCTCCGTGCTCTTCGATGACGATGGAAAGATCTATGCTATTCATGGCTATGGTGAGGTCAAGTGCACAGAGCTGAAAGCTGATATGAGTGGCCCTATCGAGGAGACAGAGCGCACTATCATTCCCGAAGGCAATGCGGTGGGTGAGGGGCATCATATGTATAAGATCAACGGCATGTATTACCTCATCTCTACCGATTATATGCCTAATGGTCGTACCCTCTGTTCTCGTTCCAAGAGCATCTGGGGACCTTATGAGACCATCACTATCACTGCCGATGAGACCTTCGGCTATCATGCCGCCTCGCTGACGCAGGTGCCAGAGGGCGTGAAATATCGTATCGGTGAGGATGGCACGAAGTTTGGAATCCCCGAAGTTGATAAGGACGCCACGGCTTGCACTAATATCCACCAGGGTGGCATCGTCGAGGATCAGAGCGGTCAATGGTGGGCGCTGCTGATGATGGACTTCCATTCCATCGGCCGTACGGTGACACTAGCCCCCATCACTTGGAAAGATGGGTGGCCCATGCTTGGCTTGGAGGGTAACTTAGGTCGTGCGCCTCGCACTTGGATTAAACCTGCTGTTTCTAGCCAAACTAGTCAGACTAGGCCGACTAGTAGCCCTAGAGCACCATACGAGCGCAGCGAAAACTTTGATAATAAGGTTCTCGGTCGTATCTGGCAGTGGAACCATAACCCAGATGATAGCAAGTGGAGCCTGAAGAACGGACGCCTGCACCTGCAGTCGATGCCTGCCGAACAGCTGATGTGGGCTCGTAACACCCTTACTCAGCGTGTCATAGGTCCTACATCTGTGGCAACCGTCGAGCTTTATACCAAAGGCATGAAGGACGGCGATGTGGCTGGTTTGGGCAATATCAATGTGCCTTGTTCGTGGATAGGAATCGTGAAGGAAGGAAAGCAGACCATTCTGCGCTGTTTCGAACAAACTACTAATGACACTATAGATACCCCTCTCACATCCCTCACCTCTAAGATATACCTCCGTATGGTGGGAGACTTTGATCACGATCGGGCACACTACGAATACTCACTCGATGGAAAGGAGTTCAAGCAATTAGGACGAGAGATGCCACTCAGTTATCAGCTCATCTCGTTCCAGGGTTCACGTCATGCCCTGTTTGCTTTTAATCATAAGGGCAGGGATGGCGGCTATGCTGAGTTCGACAATTTCACTGTTGAGGAGCCTCAGGCTGATCGTAGTGGGAATATCCCTTACGGCAAGACCATACGTATCATCAATCTGGCTACGCAGAAGCCGATGGTGGCACAGCCTCATGGCCTGCTTTATGACACAGATGCCACTGATCAGAGTGCACAGACGCGTTTTAAGGTGATCGACAAGGGACAGGGCAAGGTGATCCTTCAGTGCGCCGACGGGCGTTATCTGTTCACTGCAGGCTATGGTATCGCTGGTGATGTCCGTCTGACCTCCGATGCATCGAAGGCAGAGGTCTTTATGTGGCAGGACTATCTGAATCATGAGTTCATGCTCATGTCCATGCGCAATCATCGTTATATCGGCAAGAGCCCCACTACCGGCAGTCCTTACTCCATGGACTTCCCCGGTGCTGATCCTGCCCGACGCAATGGTGCTGTTTTCCGTTGGGAAATTGAACAGTAAACCGTATTATAAATATAAGAACTACTGAATATGAGAAAAATCACTCTTTTTTGTCTGTTTGCCCTCAGCCTTGTGGCAGCAGCACAGACTCACGTCCTTGACGTAAACACCAAGAAACTTGGGGCACCCGTACAGCCTACGATGTACGGTATCTTCTTTGAGGATATCAATTACGCTGCTGACGGTGGTCTCTATGCCGAGATGGTAAAAAACCGCTCGTTCGAGTTCCCCCAGCACCTGATGGGCTGGCGTGCCTTCGGAAACTTCGATGTGGAGGACGATGGTCCGTTCGAGCGCAACCCTCATTTCGTGCGCCTCAAATACTCAGGCCATAACGATAAGTTCACTGGTCTTGAGAATGAGGGCTTCTTCGGTATTGCTGTGAAGGAGGGTGCCACCTATCGTTTCTCCGTCTGGGCACGCTGTCCGGAAGGCGGCAAATCAACCTTGGAGGTGAGTTTCGTGGATAACGACACCATGGGCGAGGATCAGCGCTTCGCCACGGTGAATGTCGAGATCAGCGGCAAGGAGTGGAAGAAATATACGGCCACGCTGAAGTCGCCTCGCACAGAGCCCAAGGGCGCTCTTCGTATTTTCCTCGCCGGCGATAAGGCCACAACAGATGTGGAACATATCTCGCTGTTCCCCACCGACACATGGAAAGGTCGTGAGAACGGTATGCGTAAGGATCTGGCACAGGCTCTCTTCGATATGCATCCTGGCGTGTTCCGTTTCCCCGGCGGCTGTATCGTAGAGGGTACCGACCTCGATAGCCGTTACCAGTGGAAAAACAGTGTAGGCCCCGTTGAGAATCGTCCTCTGAACGAGAACCGCTGGCATTACACTTTTGGCTATCGTTTCTATCCCGACTATTTCCAGAGCTATGGACTTGGTTTCTTCGAGTATTTCCAGCTGTGTGAGGATTTTGGCTGCGAACCTCTGCCTGTCATCTCCTGCGGACTGAGTTGTCAGTTCCAGAACCCTGACCCCACCAAACCTGGTGTTCACGTTGCCTTGGATGATCTCGACAGCTATATTCAGGATGCGCTCGACCTCGTGGAATTTGCCAACGGTCCTGTTGATTCCAAGTGGGGCAAGGTGCGCGCTGACATGGGCCATCCAGCACCCTTCAACTTGAAGTTCCTCGGTGTCGGTAACGAGCAGTGGGATTACGACGAGGCTCACGGAGGTTACGGTCCTGTGTTCACTGAGCGACTGAAGAAGTTCAATGCCGCCCTGCGCGCCAAGTATCCCAATCTGAAACTCATCGGCACCACTGGTCCGAACTCAGAGGGATGGGACTTCGACCTGCTGCAGCCTCGCATGAAGCAGCTGAAGGTGGATCTCTACGACGAGCACTACTATCGTAACGAAAAATGGTTCCTCACTCATGGTTTGCGCTACGATACCTACGATCGCAAGGGTCCGAAAGTCTTTGCTGGTGAATATGCCTGTCATGGCGACGGTAAGAAGTGGAACCACTATGAGACCTCTCTGTATGAAGCTGCCCACATGACGGGTATTGAGCGTAATGCCGACATTGTCCACATGGCGACTTATGCCCCGCTCTTCGCCCACGTTGAGGGCTGGCAGTGGCGTCCCGATGCTATCTGGTTCGACAATCTCCGTTCCTTCAAGTCAGTGAGCTACTATGTACAGCAGCTCTTCGCCATGAACAAAGGTACGAATGTGCTCTCTTTGACGATGAACGGCAAGCCCGTTGCAGGACAAGAGGGACAGGACGGACTCTTTGCTTCCAGTGTCTTTGATGCTGCTACTGGCGAGGTGGTCGTAAAGGTTGTCAATACCTCTGATAAGCTTCAGCCCCTCTCCATCCAGCTGCAGGGTATGAAGGGTGCACGTACTGCTAATATCATCACCCTTACCCACGATGGCATGGACGATGAGAACTGTCTTGATAACCCCGAGAAGATTATCCCTGTAGAGGGTACCTGTCAGGTGGATGCCGGCAAGAATGCCTCGTTGCTACTTGATGACATCCCTGCCAAGACCTTCCGCATCTATAAGATAAAGAAGTAATGTGAAGATTTCACCTTCAAGTGGATTACTTGAAGGTGAAATTATCAAAGTCGGCATAACCGCCGGCTTTTTTTGTGGCGTAGCAGAAGAGGGTGAACTTAGAGCCCATGAAGAAGCGGCGCCAGTCGAAGGTGAGCTTGTAGTCTGAGCCGATCTTAGTCCACTGCTCCCCATCAAGACTATAATAGAAGGTGGCGAGGTCGTTGCCACCATATTGATTCCCGCCTATGGGACGGAAATCGGCATCGATGCGTAGCCAGATCTTATTCTGTTTCAGATCGACCGTTTCTATCACCTTTTCCTCAACGTTAGTGACGGCCTTCTCACGCTCTGTCAGTTCCACTTTCTGTTCTGACATCTCCAGTACCAACCGCTTACCCTTCTTCTTTACGGTGAGCAGGCCGGAGTCGCTGTTAAAGGCGGCAAAGCCTGCACAGTCACCATCTTTCAAGTGCGACAAGTCGATGCAGACGCTTGCACTGCTGGTGGGCCCCATCATTCGCTGGGTCAGGGAGTTGGGAGCCAGATAGATGTTGGGTACCACTCGTGAGGTTTTCAGACGCAGGAATCCTGGGCGCTCCGTCAGGCTCCAGGCATTGTTGATGGGGTTGTGGTTCCACTGCCAATGCAGACCGAGCTTGCTATTCTCAAAGTCATCGCTGTTCACGATAGAGGTCTTGGGCTCACCAGTCTTCAGGGCGCGCACCGTATCGGGCACCTTACCGTTCTCGTCACCAAGCATCGGCCAGCCGTTGATCCATCGACAGGGCATCAGGGTGAGCACGCGCCCCACACCGCCACGATCCTGGAATATGATACCGTACCAGTCGCCGTCCTTGGTATCGACAATGGTACCTTGGGCTTCGTAAGAGAAACCGCCAAACTCACTCTCGAGGATCACCTGCTTCTCCCAAGGGCCATGAATATCATCGGCACGATAGCACACCTCACGGCGGTGACGACCTGGGGCATACACGTGTGAGATCATCAGCAGATAGTATTTGCCGTTGTGCTTGATGACACGCGAGCCTTCCAACAGTCCTTTCTCGTCCTCCTCGCGCTGGAAAATCTGCTGATGGGTACCTTCGATGACATCGGAGAGATCGGACTTCAGTTCCATCATCTCTCCTGTGCCGTAGATCACATACACACGGTTGTCATCATCGAAAAACAAAGAGCAGTCGTGGAAGTGACGCATGCGTGAGAGCACCTTCCAAGGTCCCTCCGCCTTGTCAGCTGTAAAGATATAGGTGTCACCCATGGCACCAGCCTCGTTAGGTGCCAGCAGGGCGTAGAACTTGCCGTTATGATACTTCAACGAAGTGGCCCACTGACCGCGTCCATAGACGGTTCCCTCCTTCATGTCATATTTAGGCGAGTCGGTCAGCTTGTCGAAGATATAGCCGACGGTCTCCCAGTTCTTCAGGTCTTTCGACTTCATGATGGGTGCACCAGGCATCAGGTGCATGGTGGTGGATACCAGATAGAAGGTGTCATCAACGCGGATTACGTCAGGATCGGGTACGTCAGCCCATAGCATCGGGTTTTGCACTTTCTCCATCTGGAGCGTTTCGTAATCATCGGCAGAGGCTGCTGTTGAAAAGAGCAGAGTGCCGCAAAGTAGGATGGTTGATAGTTTCATAACGGAAAGTTTTTAGTATAGTAATAACAAGCCCGCAATACCGGCATAGCAGATCATGCGGATGGGATTGATCTTCAGATAGCCTGTGCCGACAGCCGTTGCGATGAGCAGGGCACAGCTGATAAAGAACTGCCAGGGGTTCTCCTTCGGGGTGGAGAAGTTCTCTTCGTTGCAGAGCAACAGGGTGGCAGCAGCCAACAGACCGACGACGGCAGGGCGCAGACCCACAAATATCGACTGTATCAGATGAGTCTTCATGTACTTCATGAACATCTTGCTGATTAGAATCATCAGGATGAGCGAAGGGAGCACCAAGGCGAAGGTGGCAGTAGCGGAACCCAGCACAGCCATCGCGTGACTATAGCCAGCATTCTGGATGGCTGTAAAGCCGCAATAGGTGGCAGAGTTGATGCCGATAGGACCAGGTGTCATCTGAGAGATAGCCACGATATCGGTGAATTCCGCTGTTGAGAGCCAGTGGTGACTCTCAACCGTCTCGTGCTGAATGAGCGAAAGCATACCGTAGCCGCCACCGAATCCGAAGAGTCCGATCTTAAAGAAAGTGATAAATAGACTGAGAAATATCATTTGCTAAACCTCCCATAGATATAACCACCAATGGCGGCAATGATGATGATGTAGATCGGTGAGACGCCGAGAGCCCAGATGGCGAGGGCACAGGCCACAGGAATCCAGATGGTGAACTTGTTGAGTTGTGCCCTCTGACCCAGTCGGAAGGTAGGCACCGCGATGAGTGCCACTACAGCCGGACGGATGCCACGAAAGATGGCAGCTACGATCTGGTTGTCCTCAAACTGCTTGAAGAAGATAGCAATGGCGAGGATGATCAGGAACGAGGGTAGGGCAGTGCCTAAGGCAGTAGCAATGGCACCACGCTCTTTCTTCAACTTATACCCAATGAAGATGGCGATGTTGATGGCGAAGACACCAGGACAGCTCTGGGCGATGGCAATCAGGTCGAGCATCTCTTCCTTTTCCACCCAGCGGTGCTTGTTTACCACCTCTTCCTCAATCAATGGAATCATGGCATACCCACCCCCAAGGGTGAATATGCCAATCTTAAAGAACGTCTTAAATGATTCCCAGTAGATGTTCATCGCTGCTCGATCCACTTACGTGCGTTCACAAATGCCTCAATCCAAGGTGTTACCTCGTCGTTGCGGCGATCAGCAGGATACCAGGCGTTTTGCCAGGGGAATACGGCACGCTCCAAGTGTGGCATCATACAGAGATGACGACCATCCTCAGAGCAGATACCTGCTACATTATAGTCAGAACCATTAGGATTAGCAGGATAGCCAGCGTAGTTGTACTTGGCAATCACGTTGTAAGTGCTCTCTGCCTCAGGCAGATGGAACTTACCCTCTCCGTGGGCTACCCACAGACCGAGTTTGTTGCCGCTCAATGAGCCAAACATCACGCTGTTATTCTGAGGAATGCTCAGGCTGATAAACTCACTCTCGAACTTATGCGAGTCGTTGTGCAGCATCTTAGCGCCCTTAGCACCAGTGAGACCGAGCTCCACCATCAGCTGGCAACCGTTACAGATACCCAGTGAGAGAGTGTCCTCGCGGGCATAGAACTTATCGAGTGCCTCCTTGGCCTTGGGGTTGAAGAGGAAGGCACCAGCCCAACCCTTAGCAGAACCCAGCACGTCGGAGTTGGAGAAACCACCGCAGAACACAATCATGTTGATGTCCTCAAGGGTCTCGCGACCACTGATCAGATCGGTCATCATCACGTCCTTCACGTCGAAGCCTGCCAGATACAGACAGTAAGCCATCTCGCGCTCACCGTTGGTACCCTTCTCACGGATAATTGCTGCCTTGATGCCAGAGGGCTGACGGCGATCGGCAGAGATGCCATACTGAGCCAACTTACCAGTGAAGTCCTTATTGAATTTCATCTCGATAGGCTGCTTCTTGTAGTTCTCAAAGCGCTCCATAGCCTTGCCATTGAAGCTCTGCTTGCGGTCGAGCAGGTAAGAAGTCTTATACCAAGTGTCACGCAGGGCGTCGATGTCGAAGGTCAGCTCCTCGTCGCCAGCCTTCACCACGATGCTACGGCTGTCTTCTACAGGATAGCCGATCTTGGCAAAGCCAATACCTTGCTCCTCCATGAAGTCCTTGAACTCCTGCTTGTGCTCATCGCTTACCTCGATCACCACACCTGGGTTCTCTGCGAAGAGCGTCTTCACGATGTCACCATCCTTGCAGATGTCGTGCAGGTTGATGTGCATACCACCTTTGGTGTTGGCGAAACACATCTCGAGCAGGGTAGTAATCAGACCACCGGCAGAGATATCGTGACCAGCCATAATCCAGCCCTTCTCAATCATCTGCTGAACAGCCATAAAGGCATCGGCGAAGTACTCAGCGTTCTTCACAGTAGGTACATCATCGCCCACCTTACCTAAGCTCTGGGCGAAGGCAGAACCACCCAGACGCTGCTCGTCAAACGAGAAGTCGATATGATAGAGTGATGCGTTTTTATCGTTTACCAATACTGGCGATACCACTTTCTTGATGTCAGAAACCTCACCGCCGGCAGATACAATCACCGTTCCTGGAGAGATAATCTTCTCGCCGTTAGGATACTGCTGACTCAAAGACAGCGAGTCCTTACCAGTAGGTACGTTGATATGCAGGTCGCAGCAGAAATCGCTCAGTGCCTTCACACCAGCATACAGACGGGCATCCTCACCCTCCTGAGAGCGACAAGGCCACATCCAGTTAGCTGAGAGACTCAGCGAATCCATACCCTCAGCGAGAGGAGCCCAAACGATGTTGGTCAGTGCCTCAGCTACAGAGAGAACACTGCCAGCAGCAGGATCAGCCAGACCAGCCTGAGGTGCATGACCTAAGGCGGTGGCGATACCTTTCACGCCACGATAGTCGAGGGCTACCACACCACAGTCGCTCAGAGGCAACTGAATCTCACCCTGACACTGCTGACGGGCAATCTTACCTGTTACAGAGCGGTCCACTTTATTAGTGAGCCAGTCCTTACAAGCCACAGCCTCCAACTGAAGCACGCGGTCGAGATATTCATTAATCTTATCTTGACTGTAGGTCACGTCCTCGTAGTGGCGCTCTACAGTATTGTCACGCATGATGGTCTTCGGCGAGTGTCCGAACATCTGAGCCACATCGAGGTCGAATGGCTTCACACCGTCGCCCTGCTTGAATGAGAAGTGGGCATCGCCTGTGGTTTCACCAACTACATACAGCGGAGCACGCTCACGCTCAGCGATCTTACGTACATGTTCGATGTGCTTCTCGTCGATGAGCAAGCCCATACGCTCCTGACTCTCGTTGGCGATGATTTCCTTACTTGAAAGCGTCTTGTCACCAATAGGCAGCTTGGTCATGTCGATCTCACCACCGCACTCCTCAACGAGCTCAGAGAGACAGTTCAGGTGTCCGGCAGAACCGTGATCGTGGATAGAAACCACAGGATTCACATCCTCTTCGCAGAGGGCACGCACCAGGTTGTAGGCACGCTTCTGCATCTCTGGGTTGGCACGCTGAACGGCGTTCAACTCGATGCCGTTGCTATAGCGACCTGTATCTACTGATGATACAGAACCACCACCCAAGCCGATACGGTAGTTATCACCACCGACAACAACGACCTTGTTACCCTTCTGGGGCTCCTTCTTCAGACAGTCGCGCTTGGTGCCGTAACCCACACCACCTGCCAGCATAATCACCTTGTCGTAAGCGTATTTCTCCTTGCCCTCCTGATGCTCGAATGTCAGCACAGAACCGCAGATCAGCGGCTGACCGAACTTGTTTCCGAAGTCTGAAGCACCGTTAGAGGCTTTTGTCAGAATCTGCTGAGGTGTCTGATACAGCCACTGGCGAACAGGCAGGATATCCTCCCAGTCGCGGGCAGCACCCTCATCGTCGTGCAGACGGGGATAAGCAGTCATATAAACAGCAGTACCAGCAATTGGCCAAGAACCGACACCACCACCCATACGGTCGCGGATCTCACCACCCGTACCAGTAGCAGCACCGTTGAAGGGCTCTACGGTGGTGGGGAAGTTATGGGTCTCAGCCTTCAGTGAGATCACACTTTCGATATCCTTCACCTGGAAGTAGTCTGAGGTGCTCTGATCCTTTGGCGCAAACTGTTCCACCATGGGACCCTGTGCGAAAGCAACATTATCCTTATAGGCAGAGAGAATCTTGTTGGGATTCTCCTGTGTGGTCTTCTTGATCATCGCAAAGAGTGAACTCTCCATCTCCTTGCCGTCGATGATAAAGGTACCACCGAAGATCTTATGACGGCAGTGCTCTGAGTTGATCTGGGCGAAACCGAAGATTTCAGAGTCCGTCAGCGGACGACCGTTCTGTTTCTCCAGTCCGTGCAGATACTCGATTTCCTCAGGACTGAGGGCGAGACCTTCCTGCTCGTTATACTCTTCCAGATTATCCACATACTTGATGGGCTCTGGCTTGATGTTGATCGTAAAAATGTCCTGGTTTAAGCCATTGTACATGCGCTGCAGCATCTCGTCGTGCTCGGCATCCTTGCTGCTGGCGGGGAAATATTCCTCGATGCGGCTGATGCCCTGAAGGCCCATGTTCTGGCTTCAGCTCTTCGGCGTCGAGCAACTCTGCCTCGCCGTAAAGCCAGTTTAATTCCTTGATTTCCTGTTCATTAAGTGCGTGATTGACCTCAGTTGCAATCACTGTCTTTTGTGGGGTCTGAAAGAAGCGTATCATACCTATTTTATTATTAAATTTCTAAATTTGCGTGCAAAGGTAGTGCAATTTGAGCGAAAAACCAAATAAATTTGGGCTTTATTGACTTATTGTTTTTCAGTCATGTATTTCCAGTAGCGGCGGGGCATGTCGTTGAGCTGTGTCCAGATTGAAGGGCACAGCTGCCTCGTCTTCGAAGGTGATGCGGATCACGGTCTTGCCGTCATAGTTGAAGCCGTAGTGCCGCTTGGCATCATAGATGAGCCAGGGCTGATCGTTGAACCTGTCCTGGAAATGATCGATGATGATGGGTAGCACATTGTGATCGGGACTGACCACAGCGAGGTAAGTGCCGTCTTTCGCCTTCTGAAAGCGGATAAACTGCTTCATGCGCAGTTGCTCGTGAAGCACCTTTCGGGCGATGTTCGTCACTGCCAGCACGTCAGAATCGGCAAAGTTCTTGGAGATATCTCCCTGTCTAAATACCTTGCAGACATATCGGAACAATGGCGTGTTCAGCTCCTTCAGCTCTGACAACCAACTCACGGATATCAGTTTCATCGCCTCTCGTGTCAGTTTCTTCTCCAGTCCTGTCCACACCCGTCGTGCCTTCTCCTCGTCTGTCGTCACCTGATAGGTGCGTTCGCAGAAAAGGGGCAGGGCATCGCCCTCAGTCAGCAGCTCCTCTGGTTGCTCTTTCAGGCTGAATGCGTCGAACACAGCCGTCAGCAGCCCGTCCATCGTGCCGTCAAATAGATAGATCGTCATCTTTTATTTCTCTTTCAGCCAATATTCTGAGAGGCCGTTCACTACTCTGTGTTTGAAGTTGAACTTGTAGCTGTTCAGTGCCCTTCCGAGTTTGTTGGGCGACATCTTTTCGGCATCGAAATAGGTGTATTTCGAGACAAACAGACTGAGAATCTCACTGGTTCCCCACCAACGGCCCTCGTCTTCTTTCGGCTTGCGGAAGTTCTCTGCTATCATCTCCTCCAAGGCAACGGTTCGCTGATAGGGCTCGTTCTCCCGCATCAGTTCGGCTATCTCGCTGTCTTCCAGCCAGTAGCGCTCTCCGCTTATCACCATCTGAAGCACCTGGGCGTAGAGCTGACGATGGTCGATATCGTCAGTAAAGTCGATGCTTTGTCCGTTGGGGATGCCTACACAGACGAAACGTCTGGAACCTGTCGGATCGACGAGTGGCTGCATCTGGTTGGTGGTACCGATGAACGAGGTGTAACGTCTGTACTGCTTGATGGTCTTGCCGTAAGGCGGACGGAACTTCACATCGCTAGATGACAACAGATACTTCAACACAATCTGCTGCGAGTTGGTGGTCTTGTCAAACTCGTCGATGTTGATCAGCGCAAACGATGTCAGCGCGATGTTCAGGTCGAACTCGTTCTTGAAGTTCAGTTTGTCGTTGTAGTAGTCGCGCAGTTCTGGAGGCAGCAGGATCTTGCAAAAGCGTGTCTTTCCACATCCCTGCCGACCAATCAGCAACGGTGTTAACGCATTGCCAGTCAGCTGTTTATCACTCTCGCGCCACTGGGCCACCATACCCATGAGCCAGTATCTCAGATATTTCTCCCAATGGGGCTGTTCTGTGGGAACACGCTTGGCGAGAGCTGCAATCCTGTCCTCGCCATCCCACGCAGGCAGCTCCTTCAACCAGGTGTTCACGGGGTCGTATTGTTCGATGCGGGTGGAGTCGATGAAGCGGTTCACATCCTGATCCCACGACTTCAATCCCTGCTCACGCGCTTCGATGGTCATATCGTTTCTCACTTCTTCCGTCAGTGGCTTAAACGTCTGATCCTCAGAATATTTCATACGATACTCAGCCACACCCGTCATCAGGTTCTTGCGCATATCATAGTTGGCTGTGAGGAAAATTTCTGTCCGCATCGTCTGAAGCGTCTCCTGAGGCACACTTTTCAGCGGCTTCATCTTGTGCTTCTTGCGATAGTCCTCCATCAGTGTAATTTCGTAGGTGGTGCTGAATACGCTTTTCACCAAATCAGGATCGTTGTGAAACAAAGGATGCTCTAAGGCCATCCCCTGGGCATGAGCCAACGGGATGCCCTGTTCCAGCGACTTTCGGGCTATCTGTTGTAACAGCTGCATCTGGCGATTTTCGTCAGGCAGGTCGAAGTATTCTCCTAACACCTCACGCAGGATAAAGAGCCAATTAAAATGATAGGTACGAGTGATGGTGCGTCCAGGCATCAGCATGTCGCTCTCCCATGAAATCTTGGCAGGCTCCAGTTCCTCGTGCTTCTTCGTGTCAGCCTTGAAGGGACGTGCATTCGGATTGAAGTACATCTCAGGATCGGCACTCATATAAACCGTCCGCTCCAACTGGGGCTCCAGATATTCGATGTCCAGACCAAACTGATTCTGATAGGCCCTCCGAGCCGTCTCGTAGAGGTTCTTATGAAACATCCGAATCTCGTCCTCTTTCGTGGGTAATCCGCCGTCACCAAACAGCTCCCCTCGACAGACGATCTTTACACTCATGCCTGAGGCTCCCAGGAAAGCCATCATCGTCTCATCCAGTCTCGCAGTCTGATTCCTGATGCTGGCGGCTTCCTCATAGGTCTTCAGACCATTGACTTCTACCACCACCAGACCATTGTACTTCAGTCCTTTCTGAATCTCCTTGTAGTTGATACATTCTGCTGCAAAGAGGATACGCGGCAGGTTTACCGTGTGCTGCTGATCATCCAAGGTGATCTGTCCGTCAGGCATCCGCTTAAGCTTATAGAACTGATAGTTCAGTCGGAGATTGAACACTCTGTCCTTTTCAGGATTCTCACGGATCATCTCTGCAAGATCCGACAATTCCAGGCGTTTGATGACCTCTTTTTTACGTGATAATTTCAAAAAACTGACTTTCATATTTTGATTTTTTTAT
>ONAE01000037.1 GCA_900315695.1 uncultured Prevotella sp.
ACAACTTTCTAATGTTGCCTCTTCAAAACTACAATGCCTTAATATGGCGTCTTTAAAGTTCACGTTAACGAGAGTACATCCACTGAAATTCACAGACTCTAATGTTTGACCTCCAAAGTCAATGTCCTTCAGCTGTTTCGTTTTGATAAGATCTTCTATTACCATAATATAACATTTAATAATCAATTAATCTCTATACAAAGTTCCTACATGATTCCTCTATCATTATTAGAGGATAACATCATTGATATACGAACTCTGGTGACCACTATACCCTATGAATTCATGTCCACATATGGGACAGCGATAAATCATTCTCCTAAGACGATCTGATTGAGGATATAGGTGGCGTTTATCTGGCCTTGAGAATTCGCTAGATATCATTTCCTCTAGTGAATGACAGTCTGGGCATCTATCATATTTAAAACTACAGTCTTTAAATAGCAAGAACAACGCCGTAAGTACATAACAGATAAGATTCGCACTTATTTCCATCGTATAATAGCAGTAAAGTGCGAAGGCTACACCTGAAATAATGAAAATAAAAAAACCTAAGATAAAATTACTAATTGACTTATTTCCTGCGAACAAAAAGATGGCGATCAAGTCTGTGACAACCATGATTAAAACTGCAACTGACACATCAATAGCCCCCATAACACCCCTTGCAATCCATTCGTACGGAAAAGAGTCGGGATGTAACCAACCATATGAGCCCCAAGGGAAACTACAGATGACAAATACCGGAAAAATTAATAATGCCAGCGTTGTTGCCAAATTCCACAATCTACCAATCAATAGATCAAATTTTGTTTTATCCATAATTTTATTTAGAAACCACATAGACTTCAGATGCATAGGCTGCCATACCTAACATGATCAACATTAAAAATGCAAAAAACTTTTTCATATCAATTAAGTATTTGTTTCCAACCAGTCGTCAGCCAAGGATTCTCCTAACTCTGAAGCCTTTCGCATAATTCTGATAGCCTTGTCCTCATCTTTATCAACACCACTACCATCATAGTACATCAAGGCCAGATTATAAGCACCCAGACCATTACCTGCATGCATCGCCTTGCGAAACCACTTACAGGCTTCTGTTTCATTTTCATCGCTTAAGTAAAGATATCCAATATTCACCATGCAATTCCCATCATCCATTTCTGCTCCCTTTTGATACCATTTCAAAGCCTCATCAAAATCATAAAACTCAGGATCATCACTGTCTGAATAGACCCTGCCAAGAAAGCGATACGCTTCTGTATCACCAAGATCAACGGCCTTCTTTAACCATTTCACAGCTTCTTCCTTGTCAGCATCCACGCCATTAAACCCATAAATATAGCTTGAGCCCAAATTTACCATGGCCTTCACATCGCCTTGAATAGCTGCTTTTTTACAACTTTCGGGATCGTTATAATCCACTCCTGAGTTACGCTCACTACCAGAATCAGCAAAATTGAATTCGTAATTGGCAAATGTAACGGTTGAATCATCATTTAAATAATAGGGAGTTTCACTCTCTAGCTTATAATCATTGATCATCGTACCATGAGCAGAAGCGAGGTCGGTCAACAACCATCTTTTTTCTTTATCATCCCAGTTAATGACGGCATGGGTGCGCGACATACGGGCACATCCAGCCAATTGTTTTCCAAACTGGGGCGACTTGCGCCCGATGATGTATTCGGCGGAGTCGTCGATTTGTAACGTGATACTACCATCAGCGGAGGTCAGCGTTGCCGTATGTCTTTCCTGGGTTGGTACATCAGTGATGGGCTCAGGTTCTGGCTCTGGAACAGTCTTCTGGCGCTGTTCATATTCCAATGCGTCGATGATATTCTTGCTGCCACAGTTGCGACAGAACTTACCACGGACGAAAGCACCACAATCGGCACATGCCATGAGTCGCTGACCACAGCGGTCACAGTAAATGCTGTCGTCTAATATCTCAGAGTTACAATGTGGACACTGTTTCATATCTTTTCTAACTTTAAAATATAAAATCACTTGGCACGAAAGTGAAGAAATCTTCCTTTTTCAATGTACCCTCACGCTGCATCCGTTGCAGACGAGCAGCTGTCCGTTTGGTGACAGATTTAAAGAGGTTTTCCATCTCACGGGCATTACCCCAGTTATCTGTTCTCATTTTCAGCATATCTTCTATTTTGTCGAGCAGAGCTTGCTTAGCACCATCACCAAAGCGATAGGGATTTTTCTGCTTAGTAGCCTTCAGACAGAAAATGTCAGCCAATTCTTCGAGAGAGTAGTCGTTCAAAACCAATGTATGATTGATGCGGCTTTTAAAGCCCTCGTTGATATTCATCAGATAGTCCATATCCTTCTTATATCCTGCTAAGATGACGCAGAGTTTGCCACGATCGTCATGCATACGACGCATGAGCGTATCAATGGCCTTACGACCTTCTGCATCTGCACTACCCCGTGGTGTCAATCGATAAGCTTCGTCAATGAAAAGGGTGCCTCCCATCGCTAAATCAAACGCTTTGTTCATATTCTCAGCACCGGAATCAATCAAGGCACCAATAATATCATCGCGCTGACGTTCTACGAAACGGTCGGATGGTAACACATTCATGGCATAGAGCATTTTACCAATAGTCCGAGCCACCGTCGTCTTGCCAGTACCAGGATTACCTTCGAGCACAATGTTCAATCCTATCAGTGAATTATTCGGGTCAATACCCATACTCAGTTGCAACTCTATAAAGTTCTTCTCGTCGGCAATTCCCTTCATTAGCTGTTTGACATTGCTCATGCCGATAAAGTCTTTGTCGAGTGAAGCCATCATCTCGTTGATATCAATCTTCTTGGTTGCTTCTTCGCCTTCAATATCTGAGGGGGTTAGGACATGGTCGTCAGGCAGCTGTTGCTCTATGATGCGTTTTGAATAATTATCAATAGCATCCTGCAAGGTATTGCGAACCACACCTGCATTACCGAAATTGGCAGTACGGCGATTATACATGCTTTGGAAAAATTGAGGTAGTCGATGAGCTGCCTCATCGGACAGTGTATATCCTTTCTTCTTCAACATGCCCATAAAGATGTTATGCAACTGAGGGGCAGTGTAATCATGGAACGTAATCTTCTTATCAAAACGCCTGTCTATTCCTGGATTGGCAGGAACGAAGCGTTCCATCATCTCTTTTGTATAACCTGCAGCTATACAAACAAAGTCGCCCCTCTGATTCTCCAAAGGACCTAATAAGGTATCAATAGCCTCTGAGCCGAAGTCACCTTGTTTCCCGGACCCACCTGAAGAACCAGTGCCCAGCATATATGCCTCATCAATAAACAGTACGCCACCCATTGCGCTCTCAACAGCCCGCATGGTCTTAGGGGCTGTCTGACCGATGTATTCACCAACAAGTGACTCACGACGTACTTCAACGAACTGTCCATTAGGCAATACGCCGAGCTGGTAAAGGATATCTCCGAAAAGTCGGGCTATGGTGGTCTTGCCAGTGCCAGGATTACCGAGAAACAGATAGTGGTGTTTCAGTCTGACATCGGCATCGGGGTTTTCGGTCTTGGCCTTCTGTACCATCCTGACAATGCTATGCACTTCTTCCTTCACCTCTTCGATGCCCACATAACTATCGATTTCAGCCAAAATGTCCTCAAGTGAACGAGGTTCATAAACCTCGCCTGTGATGTCTTCTGGCTCAACACTGCTATGAAGATGTTTCATAGCATGATAATGGATGTCGTTACACTTATCAATGGCTTCCCATGCATTGCGGAAGTCCACTTCGCGATTGCGAATCATATTGCGGAAGAAGCCAAAGATACGATGTGAAGCCGCTTCACTGACTGGAAGATCTTTCTCCAAAGAGTTCTGGCAGATGCGACTTAACGTGTCAGCATTCATATCCTGCAAGTCTAATACCTCGGCAAAGCGATTCAGACCAGCAGGTTTCTCCTTAAAGAACTTTTCGATATTGACGGGATGACCTGCCATGATGACTATAGGATAGGTGTCCCATCCTGCCGTCGAATCGGTCTCCCAGGTCTCCATACGGCTAAAGAGCACGTCGATAGGCGAGATATTATTGTTGTCGTTGATGAGCATGTGAATGTTATTGATAAACAGGATGCCACCACCAAGTGCCTTGAAATTGTCGGTAGTCTTTTTGTCCATCCACGCCTCAAAATCTGCAGCATCAACCATGACCATCTGCTTCTGCACAATACCTTTCTTGAAGAAATACTCCTGAATGATGTTGGCAATAAAGTCTTTACCAGTGCCGCTACTACCTTTCAAGAGAATGTCCATGTCAGGACGCTGCCCATGGCTGCTGTTGCGTTTTAGCATCAAGTAATACTCGGCCAACTCACGAATGACCTTGACAGCTTTATCCTGACCGATGATACGCTGCAGTATCTGATCGGCCAGGTCAGGGAACTTCTTACCGCAACGACGGCAGTAGAGTGCATCGTCGCGATTATCCGCATAACATTTATTGCACTGAATCATTTTCTTCCTTTACCTTTTTAAAACTAATATTGGTTTTCTTCTCTGTCAGATTATCCCTAAACTTGCCATATAACACACTATCGGATTTATAATTTATGGAAAGTTCTACACTACCATCCAATATGTCGTCATCTGGTGTGTCGTTTTCCAAGTCCACATCAAGCAAGCCGTCCAATTCGCCTGTGAAAGTCTGGGTGACTGGTTGCTGAGCTTCCACAGTCAAAGCAATCTTGAAACTGTCGCGATGGGTGCAGAGCACCTGCATAGTGGCTTTCTTCTCGCCAAAAGTTCCTGTCCAGTCGCCTGCCATATTGTCGAGTCGGTCTTGCACCGTAGTGAGTTTTGTGCCTCCTAAATCAGGGGTTATCGACTTATAGCCAAGCCACAAGCCCCATGCGACGAGAATAGGTAGAGCCATCATCAACACCATTTTCTTTAGCCCACTGCGGAACTGGTTGGACAAGTCATAATAATCGCTGGCCTGACGATAGATGTAGCCCTGCTGACTCGTATCAAAGGCATAATACAAAGGCTGGACCAGCCACATATCGGGGTCGGACTGGGGATTGACACTGGCTCCCTTCAAGTCGTCAGAGAAGATCATGAAATAGACTAGAACCGACAATCCCAACATCAGAGCGACGATCACCCAAGGTATAAACGGAAGGAGCGAATCCATAATACTCACTAACCCCCACATCAGCAAGAGCATAATAACAGCTCCTACGAAAGCCGACACGAGGCAGCCGCAACCGGAACTAAAGGTGTCGTCGTTGAAAATGAAAAAGAGCGCGACAGCGACGATGGCTCCTACAGCCAATGAGCCTGTAGCGAAAGTGGGAGTCATAGGATTAGCATCGAAAGGCATACCTTTGAAAATCAGCCATCCTATCAACAGTAAGGCAGGAATGGCATAAAAGAGACCACATACCGCCTGTGTAAACCAAATGCCCCACTTCCAGTTAGTGAAAGACTTCGTTCCCGATAGAATGGAATCGCGAGCAGCATCAAGTCGCACGACGTTCTCATCATCAGGGTCGAGCTCGCGGATAAACTCCAAATAGCGTTCCACCTCACGTTCATAGGTATATTGCCTGGAGAAATCCTTCCAGGGGTTCTCGTGGAAGAAGATTGCCAGCCAGTCTTTCAAAAGATTATTATGCAAATAATCTAATAACTTGTCACGACTAGCTTTTCTGACATCGTCCAAACTTCTTAACCCATAAAATTCTGGAGGATTATTTTCGCCCATCAGCCCATATACCGCTTTCCATCCTGCCGTAAATTTTGAGTATGGAGCACATCCGCCATTACCGCTAGGATGTACAGTTGTCATTGTGCCGTCTTCATGAATCGTGGCTGTTGAGTAACAACAATTCTCCACCCATTCTTGTTGTTTATTATAACCACTGTCCGACAAAAGATTGACAATGACAGTACTCTCAAAACCTACTTCACCTTTATAGAGAGACATCACATAGGCATAAATATTCGCGATAAGGGTGATATCTTCGAGTGGCAAGGTTGGTGTTGTATCCTCTATCTCGTCAATGATTGACTGGAAATCAGGCTCTGTTGACACCTTGAAGCGTTTGGTCATATCTTTGAGCTGCTTCCAATCGCTTTCATATTGATCTGGTTCCTGCCATGCATTATCTCCTATTAATTCCGCATGATCATAATCTCCCAATAAAATCCGACCATTTTCCAGATCACTCAGGAACAGGTTGCTTATTTTGATATCAGCATGTTTGACTTGCAAGCCTTTATGCAACACATATAAAGCCTGGGCAGCAGATTCCACAATGGTTTTCATTGTATTGAAATCGGTATTGGATGGCAAACCGTCGAGTGAACCGCCTTCCATATATTTTAAAAGCTCATAAAATCGTTTCTCAGCTATCTGCTCGTCTTCATACCAGCCATATTCATACAAAGGAACCAGATGGAATGAGTCTATATCTTTCATGGACGCTTCTTGGATAAAGAACAAGGCATTTGTATCCTTAGGCATCCTACCTGGTTGATAGAGTTTCCAAACCAGCGTCATACCGTCAGGCGCATTTCTCACCTTATATATATCAGCATGTCCATCCTCACCTTTCCGGATGAGGTTGCTCACTATCACATTGTATTCTTTCAAGCTAATTGTTCTGCCGATAAAGGCATCATCCTGATTTTCATCATCTTCATACTCCTCATCGTCAAAGTCTTCATCGCCTTCCTGAGTTGGTTCATCCATCGGTGTAGGATCATCCATCGGCGTAGGTTCATCCATCAACTCATCAAGAGGAGTAGAATCATCAAAAATGTTATTGTCTGCCATAGTAACTTTATTCTTTAGTCCATGTTTCTATTTCCTTTTCTTCTGTCACAGTATCGTAAAGCCAAGTGCCACCCAATTGCGGCTCAACGCATTCGTTCGGACAACTGTGGGTACAACCACAATAATTGCATACCCATCCACTACGCACCTGTGTCTTTACCAATACTTTCGATTTACGCAAAACATCACGGGCACTGTAGAACGTACGCTGCATCTGAGGCGTCGAATTTGATGGTGGCTGCATACGCTGCATGGTCTCATTAAGACTAGCCAGTTTGAGCGAAAATTCCTTTTCTGCTTCTGGTTCGCTCTCCATCTTTTCTACCACCTCTTCCAACTCCTTGACCTGCTGTTTCACTTCCTGATAGACAGGATCGGCCTCTGCCTGCTGCAAAGCTTCCTGAGCCAAGTCGTCGAGAGGCTCGTTGCACTTCTTGCAGAAGCTGCGATAGTTCAACGTACCACATTTGGGACACTTGATGCCACCAATGCCATTACCACACTCGGAGCAAAACTTCTCGCCTGGTACCATCCGGGCACCACAGAAGGTACAGTGGTCTGCATGAAGCGGCCTGCCACACGCCGGACAAAGTTCCAAATGGGAGTCAACAGATTCACCACAATGAGGGCACTCCATGCCCGTGCCTCCCACGTAACGGAACTTATTGAGCGTCTGCTTTTGTTCTTGCTCTTGATATTGCATATTCTCTGGTTTCATAACTCTATGGGATATCATTAAACTAATTAAAAACCTATTTTTCCTGCCGACTGACGCGTCCACTCAAAATGATCCACATCATCAGCCGTTACCTCTACAACTGATTGTCCGTCATTCGCAATACGAAGCTGGGACACCATGGCAATAGCTTGCGCCAGGTTTTGCATGGTTCGGGCCGAAATCGGCATATCCTTCGATTCGCCATTCTTTATGTTCTTAACAAAGACATTCAATTTCTCTTTAGCACCATCTGAAATCGCCAGTTTGTAGTCACGATGCAACAGACAGATCAGTACATCCAGTAATTCTTCTGCTTTAAAATCATTAAATACAATAGAATTATGATAAGAGGCAACACCTCCATCAGCCAACATCTTGGCGATGGACACATCATTGTTAGTCACACGTGCCATCACAAATGCTGTCACCTGCTTACGCTCAGTGATTTTATTCATAATCCACATACGTAGGTTATCATAGTTCTCATTCCTGTATTCTGGCGCATCCATATCCAGGAAAAGCAATCCATCGCTGGCTTTCTTCAAAGCCTGCTCCAATACTTGGAAGCTATCATTACCAGTCAGTTCTTCTGCGTTGACACTAACCGTATGTCCAAGCTTCAGAATGCCCAGTCCTTGCAATATCTTGGCGAGGATTTCGGCAACCGTACTCTTACCTGTTCCTGTACAGCCTATAAAATCCCAGCATAAATTGACAGGCTTGAGTCGTAATGTTCCATTCTGATGTTGTAAACGCGATACAGTTGTAAAATCATGAAGAGCCTTCTTTGCCGTCTGCAAGCCTACTAACTTATCCAATCTATCAAGTGAAGCGTTAAGCAACAGTTCATCAATAGGCGCTGGTTTTAGGTAATGCAGCTTTAAATCAGGTATATCACTTGCCTCTATCCTTGACAGTTGCTCATCACTGATCCTATCAGCGGACATAGCCGACAACCGGTTACCCAAAGCAGGAATAATCTGTGATGTTAACAGACGAGTTATAAACCGACCGTTACCAAAATGTTCGTCTTTGTGATTATATTCATCAATCACATAATCGGAGAGTTTCTTTTCTGCCTCTGGGGTCAATATATAGTGTTCACGCTCCAGTACCTTATGTCCAATCTCCATCAATTGATTTGGCGTATAGTCTGGGAACTCGAAGATGTATGAGAAGCGGCTCTTCAATCCTGGGTTAGCCTCCAGCATATCATTCATTTCCTTCGTATAGCCTGCCAGAATAACCATCAGGTCAGGTTCGTCTTGTGCCAGGAAGGTCAGCAGCGTCTCGATGACACGCAATCCATAGTCTTTCGTGTCATCTGCCTTTACGAAGAGTGTATATGCCTCATCTATAAAAAGGATACCGCCCGAAGCCCGTTGGAGCGCATCTAACGTATTCTGCTCCGCGTCACCAAAGTAACGACCAATCAGTTTCGATCGCTCCGTCTCTACCACATGTCCACTGGAGAGTACCCCGATGCCATGGTATATTTCACCTAAACATTTAGCAATGGTGGTCTTACCTGTTCCTGGATTACCTGTAAATACCATATGCATAGGCGGCATCTTATTGTAGAGTCCCCTATCAGCACGCAGTTTGTTCAACCTTACCAATGAAGTATGGGCAAGGATACGTCTCTTTACATCATCAAGACCAACTAGGGCGTTAAGTTTTACAATGGCGTCTGTTGGATCAGGGATCTCTATTTCTGGAATATCTGTCGGTTCAATAAGTATCTCCTTGAAATCTACATTAGACAAATCTTTGTTCTGTCCTACTACTCGACTGATCATATGTGGCAGTATATGATTCTCAATCACCTGCTCTACATATTTTGTATTCGTAAAATGACTTCCTCGCATGGAATATAAGAACTTCATATATTCATAGAGGTTATGACTAGCCTCATCAGTAAGAGAGCATTCCCGTTCATCCAGTTTTCTTAAAGCGTATTTGTGAAGCGTCTCTTCATGAAGATCTTCAAAATGGAAAATCTCAGAAAAGATTCTTTGCGCCTTGACATTGCCGTTTATCAGCTCAAGCAGTTGATGACGGTTTCCAGAAAGGATAACGACACAATTATTTTGTTCATAGATGTGATTACATAATACTTCAATACCAATTATAGAATTAACTGCTCCTTTCCTTCCTAAGCTATCAGCATTCTGAATATAGATCAGTGAATTCCTGTTGTCTTCTATCAGTTCACTGATACTATTAGAAAAACCATCATTGGAATCATAAAGTTTGATAGCATCCTGTTTCGAAAAGCTCCTAACCACACCTAGTCTCTTGAGTTCTTCATAAATAGCACGGGCAGCCTCTTCCTTGCCAACACCCTCGTTACCTGTAATGATATAATGCCGTCCACGAAGAATACTACTAATGGTGGAAAGTTCCTGTTGTTTCCTGCCTTCGTTATAGGTTACAACATCTCGCAGATATTGGAGAAAGGTCTTGAAATTCTCCGGTGCATAGTCCAACAGATTGATTGAAACAGGTTCCTTTAACCCTGCAACATGTTTAGCTTTAGTCGTATTCTGTTTGGGTCTTTTGGGAGGATAGGGAATTAAGCAGGATTCAAGACTGTATTTCGTATCATCCGACAATGGAATGAGCAACATGGGAACACCTCCGAGCAATATCACACACCAACAAAAGAGATTCTTTTCACGTTGAGGAGATATAAGCAGATCGGTATCTATACATACAGGTTTCCCAGGACAAAACTCCTCAAAGATATTATGTCGGACGAAAGAAACGTTCTCGTTAAGATCCAAAGGAGACTCTGGCTCACGTCGGGATTCGAAATAACAGATGCTGACCGTATTATGAAATACATAACTGAGGAGACTGCGGAAAGTGACTTTTACAATTATACGAGGATCCTCAATATCTTCTTCCTTTCTGGAAACGTTCAACGTGAGGGGTGTAACAGCCTTATGCGGATTGACAGGGAAACGTCCAATCCCAAGGGCAGCTGTCTTCTCTTGCTCATCATCAGCGAACAAGGCCACGGTATATTGCCTGACCACACCTAATTTATCGGAAGGCACCGGTCTGATACCCGTAGGTGCCAGCAATTCAAAATTCCCATCTTCATCTGGATTGACATGAAGCGTCTTTCCTACCAAATATTTCAGCTTGTCAGTCATCAAATCATCACTGATACCATCGTAAAGTGCGACCTTCACCTGACACGGTTCAGCCCCTCCGTCACTATGACCAGAGGCGAAGACAATCATCTCCGACTCAGCATCATATGGAAGTGCCACGTTCTTCAAAGCATAGTAAGGGACGTTTTCATCCCATTTGGCATATACAGCCACAAACGTCTTGATCTTTATTGGCATAAGATGTGACTATTAATTATTATTCTTCAAATTCTCTACCAGGTCATAGCGATCCATCGTTGAATCCATGTCAGCATTCTCCAAGGTTATCAGGCGCAAGTCCATAAACTCTTTCTTAGCCTGAATCTCAACGCTGACAAATTCATTTGCCAACTCCAAATGCCCTGTATCAATTGCGGTACGGAAGAGTCTAACCAAGAAATTAACAAAAAGCGGAATATCCACTGCACGCTGGTTCTTGGTGATACCATTATACAGATTACCGATAACCATGCTCCAGTTCTCCTTTGCCGTTTCCATCTCATTGTCGGCTATCTCAACCTGAGCACGGGTTATGAAGTATTCCATGGCGATATCACGTACCTTCAGTGAGTTAGGCATCATTTGTCTCAATTTCGTCACTATTTTTTCTGTTTCATCCAAATTCTGACGGGCTTCTGCCGTATTCCCAACCTTCAAGGCAAGCACTTTAGCTGTTCGTACTTGGTTAATGACATATGAACGCATATAGTTTTCATTCTCGGAATCACTTTCCAAAAGGTTGGCAAATATCAGACCCGCTTCTTTCATCACACGAACTGCCTCATGCGTTCTTCCAAGCATATCATAGATTTCTCCTAAATCATCTTTTACATTTGCCATCAGCCGCTCTTCCGGCATGGCCTCTGGATGACTGTTTATAACAGCAAAAGTCTCCTCTGCCAAAGAGATTTCTTCCTCAAACTGTCCGGCAGCCCGTAGCACCTGCATATAATTATAGATACACGCGAGAAGGTCATCGGCAGCTATTTTCTGTGGAGCACTCTCATATAGTTCCTCAAAGAGTCTCTTTGCCTGACAGATATTGTCTTTCGCCTGATCATATTCTTTGAAGAAGAAATAGAGACATCTACCAGTCTCATCGAGGGCGGTGGCATAGCGGCGAATTACCTCTTGATGTCCATCACCAAATCGCTGGTAATTAATCAGCGAAGTATATTCCAATTGTTTTTGGTAATAGAATGCCTGACCAAAGTCGCCCATCTGTTCAAAGAAATTACTGAATACGGCATTAGCCAGTGAATAGCCCGTGATAGTGATAGCCATATTTGTATGGGTGTCACGCATCTCCTTAATGGAATCACGGAGCATATCGATAATCTTCTTTGCATTCTCATGTTCACCATGATACAGTAGCTCCTTTACGCTGAGCTCACTGGCACTGCACAGGTTGTAGAAACAGAGTTGCAACAACACTTCACAGTGCTCCTGATGGTTATTCCAAACACGAAGTACGGAGTGGTAAGTCTGGTTCGCTTCTTCTGCACGATAGCGCATACCATCTCCAAAACTCTTGCGAACAATATTCCACAACAGCAGATAGGTCGAGGCTGCCACAACAGCCCTTTCGTCGGGTAGTGACTTCAAACCCGGCAGTAAAATATCGTAATAGTCTAACAGTGGTTGTACATCTCGCTGTTGAAGCGCATACATGATGCGGAGCACATTCTCCATAATCTCGTCATAACAGAACGGATCTACATCACCCTTCTTGCTATCATACACATCAAGTGCCTCGATGGCCTTTTCAGGTATCATACGGGTGAAGAAGCATAACTCTGCCAGTTCTATCAGCTCATTGGCATTGCATTCTTCAAAGCTGATATCCAGTTCTGAAGGTTCCTCGCCGTTTTGTACAGCCTTGGCTTCTTCGATATTCATTGTGATATAGTCCAAATTGCCGACATCAACGGTATTGTTATGCTGTAACTCACCAACCCCCTCTTCTGCCATACTCAGCATCAGACGGCTCATAAAGTTATCGCCCGTATAATGCATGAATCCTGAAAAATGAAGCAAGGTCATGACGATAGATTTTTTGTATTTAGCCCAACTACTGGGATCATAAACGTACCATTCCCCCTTCCTTATATCCTCACTTACTTCTTTATTGAGGGGTTCCACTAACGCTGCAGCAAGGCTATAGTCACCATTGAAGGAAATCCGGCAGGCCACATCGCTAACCAGTTTAATAGCAGCATCTCTTTCAATTTCCATCACCTTGCGAAGCCAGTCGAAAAAGGCATCCTCACCTTGACGGATTACAAGGTCTAATACAGCATCTGCCAATCGATTCCAGATAAGCGTACCCTCGTGCTCAAACAGTGATTTGATTAAGTTCTCTTCAGGATCTTTCACCGCCATATACGCCAACTCCGTCGCTGCATGGTCATCTCGATTGTCTTTGTCAAAACGGGCAGCCATCACCATTGCGATAGGGCCATAACAATATGCGATCTTGTCCATCTCGTCTTTCTCTATATAGCGCATATAGTTGCGGAAACAGCGATAGGCGAAGTCGATGATGCCAGTTTTGGGATCCTCTTTCAACAGGTCTCCCATCCATCGTTTCCAGGAAGCGAATACCAGAGAGTCCCAGTTTTCTTCAGCCAGTTTCTCAAAGTCCTGTTCACGGAGTCCAAACTCACTACCAGCCAGTGTCTTTGTCAATGCCCATACATAGTTAAAGGGTAAGAATACGCAGGCATCATGCAGGAAGGTTACGAAGAGCTGCTCCGTATAAGGCGCATATTTCCCAACATAATCCACCAATTCACATAGATAGGACTCTATGGCAGCATCACCATCGCCCCGCTCACGGATTTTCTGATAATCGTATGCGGTAAGATTGGTCAGTTTACGGACCATCATCACATCCCACAAAGGACAACCACAACTTCTTGCTCCGTTCTCTCTCTCGATAACCTTAACTTTCTCCAGTACACTAGCGGGAAGTGTTTTTCCCACCTCTGCCAGTCGTGCATTGATCAGTTCTCCAGCTTCGTCGGCAGTAATAGGCCTCAGGACACTCCTTTTGGCCTTTTCCCAACCATCGAATAGCCTTAGCTGGTCTATCTCTGTGGTGGCGATAATACTCCATGACTTGGTCAGTTCGCTATGAAGAAATACATGCAGATTCTCCAGATTATGAAGATTGTCAATCATCAAAAACGGCATGATATCTGAATCTGATACAGCACTCTCAAGATCAACTACCAACTGTCCGAAAGGTACGTCCTCGTCCATAGCATATCGTTTCTTACTGCCAAGTCTTGGATCAGCCAGCCATTTTTTCAGAATCAGTTCGGGGGTATCCCCTCTACGGGCAAAATGAATAAAGGGAGTTAACTCCTCATCCCCCTCCATCTGTTGATAAAGGTAGCACAGCGAGGCTGTCTTTCCATAACCATTCTCAGAGTAAAGTAACAGAACCGGATTCCCCTCTGCCATATTATTAAAAGATGCCATCTGACTATCAAAACTGATGAAATGTGCACACTCCTGAGAAATCTTCACCAAGTCCTCATCCATTAGCTGCTGAAATTCATTCGTCGGGTTCTCAACAGCATTACTACCTTCGTAAAGCAGAATCTGAGCATGGAGTGTTTTAACCAAGAATAGCGCAAAATCCTCAAGACCCGTCATCAAGACTCCATTCCACTTACAATCGTATTCATAGACATTATGACTGCATAAAGCATTATGACATCCATCCACGATTTTCTTCTTTAGGGCTGCCAGCTTACGATCTGCCTCAGCATCCTGGTTACAAAACTTCCTTCGGGCATCATCATTCATCTGCTCGTAGACGTCCGGCTTACGGAAGCAGAACAGGCTGCGACGCAATGCGTCTGTACCCATTAAAGCACCAAATAGAATCTCGAGTTCTGTGACGCTCTTCTGCTCCTTGGCCTCTTCACGGATATAGTTGCTTTCCTCATCCGTCATCTCACTGAGCATTACCTGCCAACTATCTTCTGAGGGCATCCAGCCATAGCGGTCACCCAACAGGCCAATAAAGAAAGGCCGTGACTGCCGGATTTCTGAGATACACTCACGGAGGACCATATTCTCACGCTCGTCTTCATCAGCATCTTGAGTGTTCACACCCCAGCGTAGGTCAATAAACTGTACAGTGATGCCCTGTGGTTCCAATAACTGCTGGAGGGTAGGAGCTACTCGGTTCATGATCACATCGCGCTCGGCATCCATGTCCTTAAAGGTGCTACTCAGGAATACCTTAATGTTCTTTCCGCTCTGCATAGAATAAAGTTTTTAATTATTGATTATTGATTGTTTATAATGATGTCATGTATGCCTGTACATTTGAAAAGTCACCATTAAGGAGTCGTTTCTTTTCTATCATCAGATAAAGAAGCCCCTCGTCGAAGAAACGCAGATCAAAATGCTCGTTAGCATCGGAATCCAGTTGCAGTAATTGCGTCCATTCATCGCCGAACTCCTGACTTACCTCCTCCTCATAGGGCTCGCCTAATAGTGTAAAGCACAAATATTTTCCGGTACCAGAACGCATAGAGATTTCGTGAGGTGGAATCATGTCATCCTCGGTAAAGAAGTTAACACGCTTCAGCAGACTACTATCCACATCGGCATAAAGTACCTTAATGCTTTCCTTTGGCCATAATCCCATTCCACAAGGCGCCTCTACGTCATAACCAAGGAAGTAGTCCACCTCACCAAAGAACCAGAGCATCCCCTGTCTTGGCAGTAAGCCATTTTCTGGGAGTTCTTTGCAGTTCAGCTGGCAGATAAACTGCATAGGATATTTATTCCCGTTTTCATCGGTTGTCCAAGGATACATATCTTCTGAAGGTAATTGAGGAGCGTCCCAGAAATAACTGGATCCCATAAAAGGCTTGAAGCGCATAGCACCCTTTTCTATATGTAAATATACAGCCGGAATATCTTTGTTAAGCGTGATCGTGATGCGGGCACTATCTTTTCTGATAGAGAGACTGCATCCGTTTCTAACAGAATATGTCTTACCGTCAAAAGTAAAGGTTAGTTGCTTTTCATCAAAACTGAGCAATACAATATGATCGTAATCATACAAGATTTTGCCAACGTTGGTGTCCCAAGGGTCAAGCCACATGCCAGGCTGCATAAACTCACGTAAAGTGTATTTCTTGTAACTGTCTGAACTGTGTCTATAATACCATTCTCCCCCAGCTATTGTCGCATCCGGACGAAACTCGGCGGTGGTTTGGGCTAATCCTTTTTCCACTAAAACTTCACACATCCTCCATGGTGCAAGGAGAGAACACTCAATAGCGGCTATTTCTTCCTCACCATCATCAAAGCAGAAAGCAATGCGGAACAAGGTTACATCTTCATAATAATACGGTGCATCTTTATAGATACGATAAAGTTTGGAAAACGCGATGTTTGAATATTCAGACAAAGGGTTGATAATGTCAACTTGATCATCCCATCTACCGTCAGCATATTGCATAGTGACACGGACGGGAATATCCTTGATTTCCGTTCCTGTCAGAGTCAATCCATGTCGTGCGGCAGCATCAATGGCCTGTTGGGCTATTGTATTTATGTTGTATTGACTTAACAAACTTTGTCCTATCTGATCCAGTTCACTTTTAGTCATGGTTCCTATATTAATCGAACATTACTCTTGGATTCATCACTCCAGGCGAACGCCATTCTATGCCATACTCTGCCAACAGATCACGTTTGGCAGACCAGTACTCAAAACAGAAGCCCATGCCACGTGGCTGATTCTTCAGTTTTTTATACAGTCTGCGCTCCACCTCGTCGATCACAGCTAAATAACCATCAGTATCTTCTACAGGGTCATATTTGAGGGTGGGGCTCTCAATGCGCTGTAAGTTATAATCGCACTCTTCCGTATCCAGACCTGCAGATTTAGCATAAAGGAGTGCTAGTTGATAAGCTTCCTTAGCCTTGAGGCGTCGCTGGTTTGTATAATAGCACTCTCCTATCTGACAGTAAGTGTTATACTTCCATTCTGCATTTTCTTCTGAATCGGGCTGTAAACGAAGAAGCTCTTCAGCTTTAAACAGAAGAGGTGTTGCCTGCCAACCTTGCTCATCCTTGATATAATTCTCGGCAAGTTTTACCAGAGCAACCACATAATCGGAAAGAGTATCCTGAACCGGATTCTGTTCATAAATCCGTCTGGTAATATCCATCAAGGGAGTCAGCAACAGGATAAAATCCTTTGGTTCCAGGTTGTCCATATTCTCTCCAATGAAGCCAGCTAACAGCATCAATTTCTCTTCATCAGTTGCCAAATCTCTAGCTTGTTTAAGAATTGCCGAAGTATCCATAAATATAGTTTTACGTTATTTGTTTGCAAAGATACTATTTATTCTTGAATATGCAAACAAAAAAGAAGAATAATTTGCAAATTACACATTTTACATTAGACATTTTGTATAATCAGAAAAAATGTTGTAATTTTGCGTTGTGAATATGAAATACAAGGATTTATTTATCGATTTCGACGATACGCTTTACGACACCTATGGCAACTCTGTCATTGCCTTAGAGGAGACGTATGAGGCTTTCGGACTGGCACGTTATTTTGCCAACCCGCAGGTGTTCTATGATGCCTACTGGCAAACGAACATCGACCTGTGGACACAATACGCCAAAGGAGAGATCACGCGTGACTATCTGATTGTAGAGCGGTTCCGCAGACCATTAAGTGTGGGTGAGGGGTTAAACGTGACAGAAGCCTATTGTCTGGAGATGAGTGACCGTTTCCTGAAATTCTGCTCTTCGAAGCCTGGTGTGGTGGATGGTGCCCATGAGTTGATGGACTACCTACGAAACAAAGGTTATCGGATGCACATGTGCAGCAACGGCTTCCACGAGGTGCAATATAAGAAATTGAAGGCTTGCGGCCTGAAGGACTATTTCGACACGATCATCCTCAGTGAAGATGCGGGTGTCAACAAACCCGCACCGCAGTTTTTCGACTACGCCCTTCAACGGTCGGGGGCCCAGCGAGCGTCCACCCTGATGATCGGCGACAACCTGCAAACGGATATCATGGGGGCGATGGCAGCAGGTCTTGATGCTCTGTTCTTCAACCGTTACCCTGAGTACGAGAAGACATCGGCTCCCACCTTCACCGTAACGAGCCTTCGAGACATCATGAAGATCTTGTAAAAACTGACAATGAACACTATGGCAAACGAAAAGAGAAAAGAGGTGGCATTGGTGCTGTCGAGTGGTGGCGCCAGAGGACTGGCACATATCGGTGCCATCGAGGAACTGGAAGCAAATGACTATAAGATCACTTCGATTGCCGGTTGCTCGATGGGTGCCCTCGTGGGGGGTGTCTATGCCGCAGGTAAGTTGAATGAGTTCAGGGAGTGGATGAAGTCCATCGACAGGAAGAAGATGCTTGGACTGACCGACTTCTCGCTGTCACTCAGTCATCTGGTAAAGGGCACCCGCATTATCGAGGCCATCATGGAGTTTGTGCCGGATGTCGCCATCGAGGATCTGCCCATCCCCTATTGTGCTGTGGCAACAGACCTGAGAGAAGGAAAAGAGGTGGTGTTTAAGAAAGGTAGTTTGTTCGAAGCGATTCGTGCCAGCATATCCCTGCCATCCTTCTACGAACCCGTCAAACGTGATGACATGATCCTGATTGATGGAGGGGTGATCAATCCCATTCCCCTGAACCGTGTGTATAGACATGGAGGGGATATATTAGTAGGTGTAGATGTGAGTGGACGTGATTACAAGGCCCATTGGGAAGAGATGCGCCGACTGGCAGACATCCAAAAGCGGGATACATCCTGGAAATCAAAGATTCTCGACATGCTGATGCCAGACAATATGGACTTCAACTATTACACCGTACTTTCTCGTACCAGTTCCATCATGATCCGTCAGAACTCCATCCTGATGACAAAGCTGATGGCTCCTGACATGCTGGTGGATATCCAGATGAACCGCTATGGCACCTTTGATTTCGACAAATCAGAGAAAATCATAGCCATAGGCCGTCAGAAGACGGCCTTGGCTATCAGCAAATACGAACAAATCTAATGTCGATTAATCATCCGCCAGGGTGAAGTCGAGCTGCTTGCGTTCAAGGTTGGCGCGAGCCACCTGGATGCGGATGGGATCACCCAACTGGTACTTCGTATGATGACGGCGACCCACGATCATGAAGTTCTTCTCGTCGAAGTCGTAGTAGTCGTCACCCAAGTCACGGATGGGGATCATGCCCTCACAATGGGTCTCGTCGATCTGGGCATAAATACCATAGGAGGTGAGACCAGAGATATGGGCATCGTAGGTGTTGCCGATCTTATCAGCCATAAACTCCACCATCTTATACTTGATCGAGTCGCGCTCGGCATTCTGGGAGATCTGTTCCATCTCTGAGCAGTGCTCGCAGTACTCCTCGTACTTATCCTTGTTGGCAGAACGGGCACCATCCTGATATTTCGTCAGCAGACGGTGAACCATCGTGTCGGGATAACGACGGATAGGTGAGGTGAAATGGGTATAGTAGTCGAACGCCAGTCCATAGTGTCCGATGTTGTGTACACTGTATTTCGCCTTCATCATCGCACGCAGGGCTACCGTCTCGATGGCATTCTGTTCACGGGTGCCTTCGGCATCTGCCATCAGCGCATTCAGCGACTTGGTGATAGCGCCCTTCGTGCCACTGGTCTTCACCTTATAACCGAACTTAGACACAAACTGACGCAGGTTCTCGAGTTTCGCAGGATCGGGTTGGTCGTGGATACGGTAAGGCAATGTCTTCGCCTTCTGTCCCTTCTTCACACGTCCGATCGACTCAGCCACGGTCTTGTTAGCCAACAGCATGAACTCCTCGATGAGTTTGTTGGCATCTTTCGAGGTCTTGAAATAGGCTCGTATGGGCTTACCCGTCTCGTCGATATCGAAATGCAGTTCCTCACGGTCGAACTTCACGGAACCGTTCTTGAATCGGGCGGCACGCAGTTTCTTGGCGAGGGCATCGAGTTTGATGAGCATCTCAGCATTCTCACCCTTATAGGGATTCTTCTTCGTAGCAGGGGGCGCAGGTTCACCCGTGCCATCCTTCACACCATTGTCCTCCAGGATCTGCTGTACCTCCTCGTAGGCATAACGACGGTTACTCTTAATCACCGTATGAGCCAGGTGCCACTTCTTGATGTTCGCCTCATCGTCGAGCTGGAAGATCACACTGTAACAGAGTTTCTCCTCATCCGGACGGAGCGAGCAGATGAAGTTACAGAGACGTTCAGGCAACATCGGGATCGTACGGTCCACGAGGTAGATACTCGTCGCACGGTTGTAAGCCTCCTTGTCAATAACGGAGCCCTCCTTCACATAATGTGAGACATCGGCGATATGGACACCCACTTCCCACAGACCACTCTCCAACTTACGGATAGAAAGGGCATCGTCGAAGTCCTTGGCATCCTTGGGGTCGATGGTACAAGTGAACACATCGCGCATATCCTCACGGCGGTCGATCTCATCTTGGGTGATGGTGGCATCGATCTTCTCTGCCGCCTCCTCCACATTCTTCGGATATTTGTAAGGCAGATTATACTGGGCGAGAATGGCATGCATCTCGGCATTGTTCTCACCTGTCTTTCCGAGGATATCCACCACCGAACCGATGATGTTCTTATGTTCGTTGTCAGGCCATTGTACCACCTTTACCACCGCCTTGTCGTCGGTCTTACCACCCTTCAGCTTACGCTTGGGGATGATGATGTCGTGGACAAAAGTAGAATCCTGGGGCACCAAGAAGGCCATATCCTTCTCCACCCTCAGACGACCTACAATCTGGTCACGACCGCGCTTTACGATCTCGATCACCATCGCCTCCTTGATATGTTTGTCACGACGAGCCATATACGACACCTTCACACGGTCACCGTCCATCGCCGACATCGAGTTACGTTCTGCCACGAACACAGGCGTACCGCCATCATCTGGCAGGAACGAGTTGCGGCCATTCGACTTACGACGGAACACACCCTCCTGAACCTGTGTCTTCAGGTTCAGACGGTAGGACGTGTCGCTCACCTTCGAGAGGAAGTCATCCCACGCCATCTCCTCCATCGTATCGATGGCGAGCATCTTCAACGGATGGGTATCAAACTTCAAAACTTTGAAAATCTGCTTGAACGAGAACGTCTCGTTCGGATGATGCTGGAAGAGATTCTGCAGCAGTTCGGTAACCTGCTTCTTTCCCAGACGTTTTCCAC
>ONAE01000155.1 GCA_900315695.1 uncultured Prevotella sp.
TCCTACAAGGATGCCTTCCGCATGACCACAGCGGTTATACGGATTGCTTGGAATAATGTATTGCGGTAATATACCCATCAGCAGGTTGCGTGTGATGGTGGTAGTTGGTTCCTGTTGGCTTGCGATCTGGAACCCCATAGGACCATGAACGCAAAGTGTCCCTGTGGTTGCGACGGCATAAAGCAGCGTCGTGATATCACCATGTCCTATCAGCCATTTGGGATGTTGCCGGAAATTCTCCAAGGGGATCCGGTTCAACAGATGCATCGAACCGTAGCCCCCTCGAGAGCAAAATATAGCTTTAATGGTATCATCTTCTAACGCCCACAACAGGTCGGCCGCACGTTCATCCGCCGTTCCCGAATAGGCATCCACATTCAGACTTGTTGTATGAGGGCCGATAACCGGCTGCAACCCCCAACCTCTCAACACCTCAGCGGCTTGCATAATAACCTCCTCCGGCACCCAGTAGGCAGGGGAAATAAGGGCCACCCTGTCCCCCGCTTTTAAATAAGGTGCTCTCACAATCTCTTTACCTTTTTCAATCATTACTAACATTAATCGTATAAAACTGGTGCAAAGTTAGGCAAAAAGATCTCGACCTCCAAGAAACAATATGCACGCATTTGGGACAATAGCCAAATGCATGCATACCAAACGGCATTTCGAGCAGCGGCGATGGCAGCGATGGTCATTGAAGGATCATCGCGAAGCAGAGGAAGCGCCTCCTCCATACGGATGTTATTGATGTACTGCGGGAAAGAGGGACTGCCAGTATGCCGCGCCAACAGATTGTTGAGTGTATGACGGGTGATACAGAAACGTGCACAGACGTCCTGACGCTGAAGCGAGACATTGGCATAGAGGTGCTCTGTGCGGATGGCAGTATCGATCGTATCAAAGAGAGCTGAGCTAGTCTCTGATTCCTCTGATCCTTCTGAATCACTGACCTCATCGGGCTCTTCCGTTTCCTCCGTCTCATCAGCAGGCGCCACAAGCGGCGTGCCGTTGATCATGCGAACCAAAGCACGGTTCTTCTCAGTGATAATCTGGCGCTGACGACGGTAGTAGAACGAGATGACACTAGCGATGATGAACAACAATACGATGACGCCGATGATGATCGACTTCATGCGACTGGCAGCCTCGGTCTCCTGAATCTTCAGTTCCTGCTCCTGGGCATGATAGCGGGCGGCATAGTCGTGGGCCTCACTGACATGCAGGCTGTCACTAAGAACCTTTACCAGATTAGCATGACGGTTCATCAGATTGTAGGCCTCGTCGACATGTCCTTTGGCACGGGCAACGACGGCACGGTCGCGCAGGATCACGGCATAGTCGTCATTAATGGTATCGTTACCCATACGATACACTATCTCATCACTGGTAGCCATCGCCTCATCATACATACCCAGTGCCATCTGCGCAGGAATAATCATCCTGCGGGCACCGAAAGAATGGCCATAACCGCTCTGGTTGAAGCGGGAGAGACATTCACGGGCATGAGGGGTATCACCCGTCATGGCATAGGCACCAGCCAGGAAGCCATTGGCCTGGGCACGGCTGAAGTCAATATAGCGGTCGCGATCGGCAGGGCTGTCGCTCCACGACGTTTCACAGCAATGATGAAGGCATCCATGCGGTCGATACTGCCGGGCGCATCAAGCTGACGGATCGCCTCGTCGATTTTCACCACGCCTTCCTCCGGCTGTCCCAGATGAGCCATTACCATACCGATCTCAGCCTCGGTGCGCCATTGTTCTGTCTCCTCTCCCTGCAGACGACAGACCTCGACCTTCTGAGTTGCCCACTTAATATAGCCTTCAAAGTCGGTCTTGGTACGACTGGTGATCATCAGCAGGTCGAAAATATTCTCCTGCTCATGGGGAGCATTAACCACGGAATCATGGTGCAGTAGCTGTTCGCAGATCAGGATGGCAGAATCCTGCCGCTGTTTAAGGAGCGACTTACTATAGATTTTGGCACGGATAAACTGACCACGGTAGTCGTTGATGTTTCCAAGGAGCAATGCCGAATCAAGTAGTATGAGTGCACGATTCGGATGATAGCCATAAGCCACCAACACAGAGTCTTCCTGATAAGGTGTTTCGCCCAAATTACGAATATGTCTTGCTGTATTATTTCTGCCGCAACTGGCAAAAACCAGTATAGAAACAATCAACAGGACTTGAAGGACATTTCTCATATCACAATATTCTTAATATATTAATCTTCCTCAGGTGAAATGTAAAACGAAGGGATGTCACGACGGAGGGTCAGCACCCAACTGTCACCATCTGACAGATATCTTGCACGGTCAATATGATCATCCATCAACCATATCATACGGTTATCAATAGGTTTACCGCCATGACGGAGCCTCAAGGTAAAGCTCTGCTTCGATACCGTCACGCTAACTTCACAAGGACGACCTTGCAGTTCGCCCAAAGCAATCTCCACCAGCTGCACTACAATGCGCAGCGGCTCTCTGTCGGATTGTTCGGCAACCACGCGTTTTATGAACGCCATGACCGTCTCGCCTTCATTTGGTAAATAGACTATTTCATTCATAACCGAATGCAAAATTACGCAATAATATCTATTCTACCAATCCAAATGCGTGCGATATTTCATAGGAGTCATACCATAACGACGCTTGAACTGATCACGCAGGTTAGGGGGCGTGAAGCCAACTTCAAAGGCAATTTCTGCAATAGACATTTCTGGGTGATGAGTGATCAGCTCGTAAGCTTCCTTGACACGGAAATCATTAATATACTGAGGGAATGACACCCCGCCAGCGTACTGGTTCAGGAGGTCATTCAGACGATGACGGCTGATGCCGAAACGTACTATCACATCTTCGCGCATCAGATTCACATTGGCATAGAGCCGTTCACTTCGAATTACAGAATCAATCTTATTAAAGAGTTCTTTGCCCATGAGATTTATGATTTCATGCTGCAAAGGTATGCAAAAAAGAGTACATTTGAAAGAGAACACATGCACGCATTTGGGCTCTATCCCAAATACGTGCATCAGAAACGGGAAAATAAATAAGCGACATCCCCGACTGACGGGAATGTCGCTCTATCTTGAGAATAAGATCGTACTATACCTTGATCTCTACCTCAACACCGCTGGGGAGCTCAAGCTTCATCAGGGCATCAACAGTCTTAGCTGTAGAGCTGTAGATGTCGATCAGACGCTTGTAGTCTGACAGCTGGAACTGCTCACGAGCCTTCTTGTTAACGAAGGTTGAACGGTTCACGGTGTAGATACGCTTGTGTGTGGGAAGGGGGATAGGACCGCTGATGATAGCACCTGTGGCCTTAACAGCCTTCACAATCTTCTCTGCTGACTTGTCAACCAATTTGTGGTCGTAGCTCTTCAGCTTTCGGCACGGCCCTTCACCTCCTCAAGCACTGCCTTAGCGATTGAGCTAGACAGAGGAGCGTGGTGATCGTACTCCATTGAGCTGGTGGCACGACCAGAAGTGATGGTACGCAGAGCGGTTACATAACCGAACATCTCTGACAGGGGAACCATTGCCTTAACGACACGGGCACCACTGCGCGCCTCATCCATACCCTCAACCTGACCACGACGCTTGTTCAAGTCACCAATCACATCACCCATGTTCTCCTCAGGAGTAACAACTTCGAGCTTCATGATAGGCTCCATCAGTACAGGCTTAGCCTGAGCGCAAACAGCCTTGTAAGCCATCTGGGCAGCAATCTCGAATGAGAGCTGGTCAGAGTCAACGGGGTGGAATGAACCATCGACAACTACGACCTTCAGTGAATCCATGGGGTAGCCACCGAGGATACCATTCTTCATAGCAGCCTCAAAGCCCTTCTGGATAGAGGGGATAAACTCCTTGGGGATGTTACCACCCTTCACCTCATTCACGAACTGCAGGCCACCATCCTTAGCGATATCCCAATCGTCATCAACTGGACCAACGTTCACGATGATGTCAGCGAACTTACCACGACCACCAGACTGCTTCTTGTACACCTCACGGTAGTTCATCACTGTCTTCGTGATAGCCTCCTTATAGTTCACCTGAGGCTTACCCTGGTTACACTCAACCTTGAACTCACGCTTCAGACGGTCGATGATAATGTCAAGGTGGAGCTCACCCATACCAGAGATAATGGTCTGACCACTCTGCTCGTCGGTACGAACGGTGAATGTAGGATCCTCCTCGGCCAGCTTGGCAAGACCATTGTCGAGCTTGGCAACGTCGGCCTGCGACTTCGGTTCAACGGCGATAGAGATCACCGTGTCGGGGAAGGTCATTGACTCGAGCACGATAGGATGTGCCTCGTCACAGAGTGTATCACCAGTGCGGATATCCTTGAAACCTACACCTGCACCGATATCACCGGCGTCGATAGACTCCATAGGAATCTCCTTATTTGAGTTCATCTGGAACAGACGGCTGATACGCTCCTTCTTACCTGAGCGGGGATTGAATACGTAGCTACCGGCAGTGATCTTACCTGAATATACACGGAAGAACACCAGACGGCCCATATACGGATCGGTAGCGATCTTGAAAGCGAGAGCCGATGTAGGCTCATCCTCAGAAGGCTTACGATCTTCCTCTTCCTCTGTGCTGGGGTTGGTACCCTTGATCACCTCTACATCCACAGGTGCGGGCAGGAATGCACACACGTAGTCGAGCAGAGGCTGTACGCCCTTGTTCTTATAAGAAGAACCAAGCAGCATCGGCGTGCAAGCCATAGAGATACAACCCTTGCGGATAGCTGCGATAATCTCATCCTCTGTGATAGAGTCAGGATCGTCGAAATACTTCTCCATCAAAGCCTCATCGTACTCAGCAGCAGCCTCAAGCAGCTTGTTACGCCACTCGTCGCACTCAGCCTGCAGGTCGGCGGGGATTTCCTCTATGTCATACTCAGCACCCATGGTCTCATCGTGCCACAGGATAGCCTTCATCTTAATCAGGTCAACAAGACCCTTGAAGTTCTCCTCAGCACCGATAGGCACCTGGATCACAACTGGGTTAGCACCCAGGATGTCCTTCATTTGCTGAACAGTCTCAAAGAAGTCAGCACCAGAACGGTCCATCTTGTTCACATAACCGATACGGGGCACATTGTACTTATCAGCCTGGCGCCACACAGTCTCAGACTGAGGCTGAACACCGTCGGCAGCAGAATAAGTAGCCACGGCTCCGTCGAGCACGCGAAGTGAACGCTCTACCTCAGCAGTAAAGTCCACGTGTCCCGGAGTATCAATCAGATTAATCTTGAAAGTCTTGTTATTCCATGTCCAGTTACAGGTGGTTGCAGCAGAGGTAATTGTGATACCACGCTCCTGCTCCTGAGCCATCCAGTCCATCGTTGCAGCACCATCATGCACCTCACCAATCTTATGAGTCTTACCCGTGTAGAACAGGATACGCTCAGAAGTGGTGGTCTTACCGGCATCGATGTGAGCCATAATACCGATGTTTCTTGTCAAATGTAAATCGCGATTTGCCATTGCTTGATTATCCTTTAAACTCTTTACCTTAAAATACTTATCTTAGAATCTGAAGTGAGCAAATGCGCGGTTAGCCTCAGCCATGCGGTGCATATCCTCCTTACGCTTGAAGGCACCACCCTGGTTGTTGAAAGCATCCATAATCTCAGCAGCCAGCTTGTCAGCCATTGACTTACCGCTGCGCTTACGAGCAAACGCAATCATATTCTTCATTGATACGCTCTCCTTACGATCGGGGCGGATCTCTGTAGGAACCTGGAAGGTTGCACCACCGATACGACGGCTCTTAACCTCCACCTGAGGAGTGATGTTGTCGAGGGCCTGCTTCCAAATCTCAAGGGCAGACTTCTCCTCGTTCTGCATCTTTGCCTTCACTGTCTCCAGTGCATTGTAGAAAATCTCATACGACTTGGTCTTCTTACCATCGTAC
>ONAE01000093.1 GCA_900315695.1 uncultured Prevotella sp.
AGTGACAACGGTGTGGGTATCGCCCCAGAACATCTGTCGCGTATCTTTGAACGCTTCTACCGCATAGACAAAGGCCGCAGTCGTTCACTTGGCGGCACAGGTCTTGGCCTTGCCATCGTGAAGAATGCGGTCTTGTTGCATGGTGGTTCCATCACCGTCCGCCCAGCCGACAAGGGTGGCTTGGCGTTTGAGTTTACGCTGAGGAAATCTATTTGAACTTGACTTTCAAACCTACTACCAGCATCGTGCCTGGACTGTAGAGGGCATACTTGCGCGTCGCAGAATCGATGCGGCGATCCACACGGTTGAAGATATTGTCGATACCGATGGATGGCTCCAGAAGCACCCATTTGGCAACGTTGAATGTATGGGTGGTATAGAGGTTCCAGATGCCATAGCCTGGTGCATCCTCGTAACCTGGATAGTAGGTCTTGGACTGAAGACGACCATTGAGATTCACATCCAGTCCGTATTTTCCCCAGACATGATGATAGTTGGCTGCAATCGTGGCTGTATGACGAATGCTGCGCTCCAGGGGTGTCCACTCTGAACCGCTCTTGGTGCGGGCATAGGTATAAGCGTAGTTCGTGGAGAGATTGAACCCGGGGAAGAGATTGGCAGAGACATTCAGCTGCACCCCTTTGATATCTCCCTTGTCGCTGTTCTGATACAGGGCATAGCTCACCAGCTTAGAGGCTTCCTCGTCGGTCATCTCTGGGAACTCCTGTTTCAGCATCACGAGTGATGCGTCATTCACGTCGATGTTCTCTTTGACCACCATGTCGTTGATGCGGTTGATGAAGCCAGTGAGACTGACAGCCAACATCTGTGTGCGATACTCGGCATTCAGCGAGAAGTAGTGACTCTTCTCTGGGTTCAGATCCCGATTGCCAAAACTGATCTGGGGCTTGCCACGATTCACGGAGTAATAATGATAGTAGAGCTCGTCGAGACCAGGGGCACGGAAGCCTGCTGAGTAGGTGGCACGGAAACGGAACTCACCTGGGGCATACATCAGGGCCACCTTAGGGGTGAGGTGGTTGTTGAACGTCTCGTGATGTGTTAGGCGCAGGCCGAGGGTGGCTGTGAAGTCTTTCAGAAACTTCATCTCGTGCTGGGCGTAGGCTGCGAGGGTATAGGCCTTCTCATTGATGTTACCAGAAGTGGCTGTGAGATGATCCTGTCGCCAGTCGGCACCAAAGATGGTGGTGCTGTTGGTGGTGAATCCGAGAATGGCCTTGATCTCACCATCCATCATGCGCTGTTTCTTCGATTGCACATAGTCGCCAATCTGATTAGTCTTGGTTTCCACATCGTACTCCTTACCATAGCGATAGCGATCGACAACGAAATTGGCCTGAATAGAATTGCGGCTGGTGAACTTATAGATGCCACCAACGTTCCAACGCAGTCCTTTGTAGCGCATCTCATAGTCGGTGCCACCTGTGATGTCAGCACGGGTTTCGGGGCGCGAGGTGATCTTATAGGAATAGTCCAGCCCTGCATTGAGTGCCAGATGCTGGTTGGGCGCATAGGTGAATTTCTGTCCAACGATGTTCGAACGGTAACCTGTAAAGAGTGGGGCGATGGAGGATTGTGTCTCCGTGTCAGAGCCTTTCACATATTCGAGGTCGTTATTACGATAGCTGTCAGCACGATCGTGTGAGAACGAGGTGTAGGAACCGAAGCCTTTGCTGAAGATATCGAGACTGACGCTCTCTGTCAATATACCGTGTCCGCTGACTCTGGTGTCGCTGGTGATGCTGATCAGATCCTGTGTGGGCTGGTCGGTGATGATGTTGATGACACCTGCGATGGCATCAGAGCCGTAGAGTGATGATGCTGCTCCGTCGAGTACCTCTATACGTTTGACACGCGCCATGTTGATACGGTTGAGATCGACATTGTTCGAGATGTCACCATTGAGTTTCTGACCATTGATGAGAATCAGAATATATTTGTTGCCCAGACCGTTGAGGCGTAGGAAGGTACCCATGGAGTTGGGCGCCATTGATACCTGAGGCATCATACGGGTGAGTGCCCCATCGAAGGTGCTGATACCCTGTTCACGGATCTCCTGAGCAGAGAGCACATGCACAGGGGTGGCAGTGCTTTTCAGACGCTGGTGATGGCCTGAGCCAGTCACGACAACGGGGTTCAGATTGTAGGTACGACTGACGGCTGTGGAGTCGCTACGCGTCATCTGATGAATCTGCGCCGAGCTGGCCGTACAACACAAAAGTAAAAAGGGAAGAAGATGCTGTCTCACGACAGCACCTCCTTCACAAAACCTATATAATAATACACGTACTGTCTTCATTATTCTGCAGCAGTTGTCGGAGTTGACAGGGCCTCGTCAGTGTCGAGTTTCTTGATCGCTGCTGTCGTGTGGTTCATCCACAGCTTGCGAACGGCGCTGCGCTCTGCCAGACCTGGGATATACTCATCACCACTCTTGTACTGTCTCCAGCAAGCCTCAGTGAAGTTGGTCTCATAGGCTTTTGTCTCGATACCTGCTTCATTGAACAGAGAGTACCAGCTTTCATCGTCATCAGGATCAGCCATATCGTTGTGGGCATGATCACCGGCGATTGACATCAGCACGAAGAGCTGAGCCTTATCGGCATCATTGGCAGCATAGGTAACGCTCTTGGTAACGTCACCAATCTTGTAGTCGAATTTTCCGCCTGCAATGTGCTTCAATACATCCTCAGCATAAGTCTCGGCCATATCTACAGTTCCTACATAGTATTTGGGGCTGATGGCACGGAGGTATTCCTCCAGTTGTATATAGCGTACGTTACCACCATAGTAATCATAGCCCTCTGGGTTACCATGACCCATGAAAGCAACGATACCATTAGCCAGAGCTGCCTTTATGTCGGCTTCGTCGTTAAGAGTAGTAGCCAGTGCCTTAGCGTCGCTCTCCTCAGCCATGAGTGGGGTGCCTACTACAACCTTACGATCGATGCTCTTCATATAGGCATCTGTGAAATCACCATTGCGGTTGTTCATGAAGTCCTTCACATAGCTGTCGCGGACACGACGATACTCCTCACCAGGGATCACCTGCAGCGACTGTACCACGATCTGCTTGTAGCCTGCCAGACCAATAGCGGTGAGCCAGTGCTCTGGATCGTAGTAGTCTTTAGGAGCCACATTCTCACCTTTACGGGCTTGGTTGATACAGATGGCTGAAGAGAAAGAGAGATAGACATCCCAGCCTGAGAATGCTGACTTGTATTCGTCAACCACCTTGTCGAAGGTGTCGTAAGCCTGCTCCCATGTAGAACCGAAGGCTACGAGCAGAATCACCTTGTCGCTCTTTTTCTGTGAGTTTACAGTCTGATTTACAGCCTTCTGATATTCTTCGTAGTTAGACTGCTTACCACTGTTCTTGTTGTTGTCGTCATCGCTGCTACAAGCGGTGAACGAAGCGCTGGCAACGAAAGCCATCATGGCCAGCATAAAGTACTTAATCTTGTTCATTGTAGTTTGAATTTAAATTTGATTTATATCTGTTTGTAAGTTTTTTACCTGCGTTGAGTCGTATGGTCAGTGAGGCATAGACGGTACGCCCTGGGGTCGTGGTGCCCAGATGCAGTCCATGAGGGGTGCGATCCACATAGTCGAAGATGTTGTCTATACCTGCATCGATGCGGAAGATCTTTCCAAACTGATGGTTGGTGGAGAGTCGCCAGAGGTTGTAACCCTTGCCGTCGCCATCGATCTGATAATAGCGTTTGCTGGAGAGTCGGCCATAGATACCGATGCCCAACTTATAACGCTTGGAGAAATCATGGTTCCATGTGGCATAAAGATTGGCTTTATGATGGGCCATGCCGTCGATGGTGACCTTGATCATTTGATCCTTCTCGGAATCATACTGATTGGCCTCCGTGTCGAGATAGCTGTAGCTTCCGCCTGCCGTGAAGTGCTTGCCCTGATAGCGGATGGTGAAGTCAACGCCATAGGTCTTGGCTTCTTCCATATTCTGATACTGGCGCACCTTGATGGGGTCGTATTTCGTAATCAGGTCACCTGGCGCATCCTTGGTGGGAATGGTGACGAGGGTGATCATGTCCTTCACCTTGTTATAATAGGGGGCGAGGGTCAGTGTGAGGTGACCAATGGTGTATTCAGCACTCACGCCAAAGTAGTTGGAGGTCTGAGCCTTCAGGTTCTCGTTGCCTAAATAGAGATACACCCCATTCATGTTCCTGACGTACTGGTAGTGGAGCTCCTTGGGGGTAGGGGTCTTGTAACCCTGACTCCAAGTAGCCCTCAGTCGCAGCTCTCCCAGCTTCAGCATCGCAGAGATCTTTGGGGTGAGTCGTGTGCCAAAGCCTTGGTTCCTGGTGAGTCGTAATCCGGCTGTCAGATAGAGCGGATCCAGCAGGGCGAACTCATCCTGTACATAGATAGCCTGCGTATTGTCTGTCGCCTTACCGCCTTCCACGCGCATGGGGGCTTTCAGCCAGTCGTAACGATAGTCGAATCCTGCACTCAGCTTCTGCTCGTAAGGCAGATTGAAGATACCTTTCAAAGAGATGTTCGTGAGGCGTTGATCACTCTGCAGCTCAACATCTCCAGGGAAATACGGATAGTAGTTGGTGAAACGTCCGTTCACATAACCGTCCGTCAGTGTGGTGTCTGTATAGACGTAGTTGTAGGCGTGTCGCTTCCAGTCGGCATCGAGGGTGATGACATCCGTACTGTTCAGTTTCCATTTGCCTCCAACGGATACAGAGGCATTGTTGTATTGCAGATCCCACGTTTTGACATCCACCCCAGGGTGATGCCCACAGGGGCGGTAGATGCGTTTCCAGTAGATACTGCCATCAGCATACAGTTCAATGGCTGGTGTCAGCTGGTAGGTGAGTCGTTCTGCAATCTGCCAGTTGGTATGCCGATTCACAGTCTTGTTGCGTGAGTCGGTGATGTGATACTCTGTCTGTGAGATGGCTTCCTCAGAGGTGTTCTGCCAACCATCGGAGTGTTGCAATTGGAAGTTGGTATAGCTTGACAGCTTGCCGTAATTCAGGGCGAGACCGTTATGCTGACGGATGTCACCATAGGAACCCACACGCGAGGTGTTCTCAAACATCACACCGTGTTCGCGATGCTTCTTGGTGATGATGTTGATCACACCAGCGATGGCATCACTACCATAGAGGGCACTCGATGCCCCCTTCACAATCTCGATCTTCTCGATGTTGTTCGGATCAATCAGCGACAGGTCGTTCTCACCGCCATTATCACCATGTAGTCTCCTGCCGTCTATCAGAATCAGCACATACGAGTTGCCCAGTCCGTTCATCTGCAGATGGGAACCCATATCGGTCTCGCCAAATTCAAAGCTGGCAGTGAGTCCTGCCAGGATATCCTCGATGCTCTTGCCGGCATATTGCTGCAGCTGACGATGACTGATCACTTCTGTCTGAACAGGCGCATCTTTCAGCAGGTGCTGTGTACCAGTACCTGTCACCACTACTTCCTGTAAACTGTCAGAACGCCAGACTTCTGTCTGTGCACTTACGCCAACAGTCAACAGCCAAAGGCCCAAAGCCAGTTTCTGTCTAATGCTCATAAATCATCTTATTTTCCGACCGCTAACTCCTGAACGGACGTACTTTAAACGTTTGTGGTAGGTCTTCTGACTTTCCCCAGTCTGCTTTACCTTCCCGACCTGTGGTCAGTGGCGTTACACAAGCAAACCCTTCAAAGGGGGATTACAGCTGCAGGTACAGTTCCAGACTCTCACTGGATTCCCTTACATCAGGCGGCATCGGCCACCAGATTTTTGGCGAAGAAAAAACCAATTTTTATTTGACTTTTTCAGTGATGAAGTCTTTTTTATCCAAATAATTTGTACCTTTGCAGGGATGAAATCCGCATTTCTGATAGCAGCCCCCACCAGTGGCTCTGGCAAGACAACGATTGCCAGAGGGCTGATGGCACTTCTTACATCGAAGGGCATGAAGGTGCAGCCCTTCAAGTGCGGACCAGACTATATTGATACGAAGTTTCATGCCTCAGTATGTGGTCGCCCCAGTATCAATCTCGATACGTTTATGGCTTCGCCAGAGCATGTACGTGAGCTCTTTACGGCTTATGGTGCCGATGCTGATGTGTGTATCGTGGAGGGAATGATGGGCCTGTTCGACGGCTATGATCGTGATAAGGGTTCTGCCTATGAGATTGCCAAGACGCTCGATATCCCTGTCGTGCTGGTGGTAGATGCTAAGTCAGCTGCCTATTCAGTGGCAGCACTGTTGCAGGGTTTCCTGAACTTCCGCAAGGACATCCGCTTTGCAGGCATTATATTTAATAAGGTGGGATCTGCGCGCCACTTCGAGATGCTCCAACAGGTTTGTGATGACTTGCAGATTAAATGTCTGGGTTATCTGCCTAAGGATGCTTCACTCGAACAAGGCTCGCGCTATCTGGGTTTGGATTTCTCTGAACAATCGGAGACTCAGAAGCTGATCAATCTTTTAGAGACTCATGTCGATTGGCGGGCTTTAACCCCCAAATATGTTCCCAGTGTGGGAATAATTGATTCCCAGTGTGGGAATATTTTATTCCCAGTAAGGGAACAAAAAGTGCTCTTGGCGCGCAATGCCGAGAGTTTTAGTTTTCTCTATCAGGAAACCATAGACAGGTTCTCTTCTGTGCGCTTCTTCGATCCAGAGACAGAGGTGCCTTCTTTCGAAGACATTGATCTGCTCTATCTGCCTGGTGGCTATCCTGAGAAACATCTGGAGGCACTTGTGAAGAACGAGGCTTGCAGAAAAGCCATCAACGACTTTGCAGAACAGGGTGGAAGTGTGGTAGCCGAATGTGGCGGTATGATGTATCTCTGTAAGAGTATCGTGACGGATGAGGGCGAATATCCCATGTGTGGTGTGTTGCCTTATCGGATTACGGCCCGCAAGGCTGACAGAAAGTTATCCTTAGGTTATCGTCAGTTTGAACTCGATGGGAAAGTCTATCGTGGACATGAGTTCCACTATACCCAGTTTTTGGACAAAGCTCCTGTATCGGCCACCCAGGTCTTTGATGCCAAAGGCAAGCCTGTACCCACACCCGTTTTCAGATATAAGAATGTCTTAGCCAGTTATACGCACCTCTATCAGATATGAAACAGCTACATCCGATTATGTTTGCAGGAACAGGCAGCGATGTCGGCAAGAGCATCGTTGCAGCCGCCTTCTGTCGTATCTTCAAGCAGGATGGTTATCAGCCTGCACCTTTCAAAGCGCAGAATATGGCACTGAACAGTTATGCGACACCTGAGGGACTGGAGATCGGAAGGGCTCAGGCCGTTCAGGCTGAGGCTGCTGGCATTGCCTGTCATACGGATATGAACCCGCTGTTGCTGAAACCGCAGAGTGATCATACTTCGCAGGTGATACTGAATGGCAAACCTGTGGGTAATAAACATGCCTATGACTACTGGCGCAGACAAGGTGCTGGGGATATTGATTTCCGTGCGGAGGTCTGCAAGGCGTTCGATCGCTTGGCAGCACGTTATAATCCCATCGTGATGGAAGGTGCAGGCAGTATCTCAGAGATCAACCTGCGAGCTACCGATCTGGTGAACCTGCCGATGGCGCGTCATGCGAAGGCTGATGTGATCTTGGTGGGTGACATCGATCGAGGAGGGGTGTTCGCTTCTGTCTATGGCAGTATCGCCCTGCAAACACCAGAAGACAAAGCCCTCATCAAAGGCATCATCATCAATAAGTTCCGTGGGGATATGCGCTTGTTTGAGGAAGGGCGCAAGATGTTGGAGGAGATTTGTGGCGTGCCTGTCTTGGGTGTAATCCCTTATTTCAAGGATATCCATATCGAGGAAGAAGACTCTGTGGCACTCGCTCAGAAGTCTTTCCAACTGCAACAGGACAAGGTGAACATTGCCGTTATCATGTTGCAGCATCTTTCCAATTATACCGACTTCGATGCGCTGGAACAAGATTCGCGCGTACATCTTTTTTATACTAATAACGTGGAGGATATCCAGAAAGCGGATATCATCATTCTGCCTGGTACTAAGTCAACGTTGCACGACCTTTACGAACTGCGTCGAAATGGTTGTGCTCAGGCCATCGTGAAGGCTTATCGGGAAGGAGCTTCTGTGTTGGGTATCTGTGGCGGTTATCAGCTGATGGGTATCGAGGTGTGTGATCCAGATCATGTGGAGGGAGATATCGAACGCCTCCCAGGGCTTGGTCTGCTGCCTGTAACCACCACGATGAGTGGTGAGAAACTCACCCGTCAGGTGAAGTGTGAATATGGTGAGGGCTATGAGATCCACATGGGAGAGACAAAACCCTTTGGCGATGCGGATGCCTCTCCGATGCTGCATTTGCACGACGGACGAGCTGACGGCTATCGGGTGAATGAGAAGTGTATGGGTACCTATGTGCATGGTATCCTTGATAATGCGGCCTTTGTGGATGAGTTGCTGAAGCCTTTTGCAGGGAAGTTCAGCAGCGATGCCCCCTCATTCGACTATCAGGCCTATAAGGAAGAACAATATAACAAACTCGCTGACCATGTGCGCCATTATGTGGATATGGAGCGGGTTTATCAAATACTCTCGGATCATGATTGAAGGACATGGTGATGACGCATATCGGTATGGAGAGATCAAGAGCGACTTCTCTTCAAATATCTGTGCCCATGGCCATCATCAGGTGCTGATGAACCATCTGAAGGATCGTCCGGAACTCATCAGTCATTATCCGGAACCAGAGGCTTGGTCATTGGAAGCAGTCATAGCTGAGCGTTATGGACTTCATCCTCAGCAGGTTATTGTTACCAGTGGTGCCACAGAAGCCATCTATCTGATAGCTCAGACTTTTCAAATGCAGTCTGAGATTCCTTCGCCCACATTCAGCGAATATGCGGATGCCTGTCAGTTGTTCCCTTCTTCTTCTGATAAAATGATGCTTTGGTTGTGCAACCCCAACAACCCTACAGGCGAAGTTTATGCACCATCATATATAAAGCGGATGGTGGCAGTTTACGATCTGGTGGTACTTGATCAGAGTTACGAGAACTATACGGATGCTCAGGTGATGTCGCCACAGGAAGGATGTCTGATTCCAAACGTGATTCAGATTCACTCGATGACAAAGACCTATGGTGTACCAGGATTGCGACTAGGTTATATCACGGCTCACGAAAGTCTGACTGCGAAGATCCGCCAGTATCTGCGTCCTTGGAGTGTATCGGCACTGGCTTTGGAGGCTGGTAAGTTTCTGTTGCATCATGATGAACTCATCTGTAAACCTGATCTTCAAGAAGCAAAGAGACTCGCCAATGGTTTGGAAGAATTGTCAGATATAGAAGTGACTCCTACCCAGACGAACTTTATGCTATGTCGGATGAAGCAATATACAGCTGCAGAACTGAAGGATTATCTGGCAAGAGAACATCACATGCTCATCCGTGATGCATCCAACTTCCGCAGTCTGACGCCTTACCATTTCCGTATTGCATCACAGACACCACCAGAAAATGATGCATTGATAGAAACCATCAATCAATTTATAACGAAGCATGGATAGCTGGATGATCATCATATTACCATTGCTGATCGGCTGGTTGTTCGATTTGCTTTTAGGCGACCCAGCCTGGTTGCCTCACCCAGTGGTGGGCTTTGGTAAGATGATCTCCTGGGGTGAGCATCGGCTGAATCAGGGGCTGCATCGCATGTTGAAAGGTGCCTTGTTGGCGATAGGTCTGATTCTCCTGGTGTTCTTCGTAGCCTGGTATCTGCGCTATCTGTTACAGTCTCTTCATGATGTAGCTGTTATCATATTTGATGCTGTCATCATCTTCTATTGCTTGGCAGGAACGACCTTGATTCGAGAGGTTCGAGCCGTATTCCATGCGTTGGATCGCAGTCTGGAGGAAGGACGTCAGCAAGTGGCTCGCATTGTGGGGCGCGACACCACAGAGCTTTCTGCTCAGGAGGTGCGAACAGCAGCGTTGGAGACGTTGGCAGAGAATCTGAGCGATGGGGTGATAGCCCCACTGTTTTGGTTTGCTTTGTTGGGAACACCAGGTATGTTGGCTTATAAGATGGTGAACACCCTCGACTCGATGATCGGCTACAAGACGGCGCGTTATAAGGACTTTGGTTGTTGGGCTGCACATATCGACGATGTGGCAAATTATATCCCAGCTCGTCTCACGGCTTTGCTGATGATTATTGCTTCAGGGAAACTGCATCTCCTAAAGTTTGTGTGGAAGAATGGTTGTCTTCATGCCAGTCCGAATAGTGGTTACCCAGAAGCTGCCTTAGCTGGTATCCTGAATTGTCGTTTTGGAGGACCACACTACTACTTCGGACAGCTTTTCGACAAACCCTACATCGGAGAAAATGAACGCTTGTTGACAACTGAAGATATGACAAAGGCTGTGCGTGTGAATCGCATGGCAGAGATATTGATGATAATTATTGCTTCGCTTATGAGAAATATAGCTTGGGTTGTGGCTGTTGTAGCCCTGTTTTGTGCCTGCTCTGGAAAGAATACCAAGCAGCAAGGTGCTGATGCTGCCTCTGATGAGGCCCTCGTAGAGATGTCTGTGAAATATGCTACAGGCTTTAGTGTGCGCGACTCTGCCGATATCCGTTTGGTGGATGTGGGGCAGCATGATCATTTCGCCCTCGTGAGGACTGATGATGCCGATGCGCCTGAGGGTTATACAAAGGTGAAGGTACCTATCCAGCGTACCATCTGTATGACCTCACTTCAACTCTCCAATTTCACTGTCCTTGAGGCCCATGATGTGGTGAAAGGTCTGACGGGCACGAAGAATCTCTATAATAAGGATATTCTGGCTCGTGTGAAAGACGGACGTATCGTGAAGATCGGCATGGAGGGTAATTTCGATACAGAGATGGTGCTGGCTGCTAATCCGGATGTGATCTTTATCTCGCCCTCTAAGCGTGGTGGTTATGAGGCCATCAAAGAGACAGGCATCATGTTAGTGCCCCATCTGGGTTATCAGGAACTCGATCCTTTAGGACAGGCTGAGTGGATCAAATTCATAGGCATGTTTATTGGTAAGGAGAAAGATGCCAATGAGGTGTTTGCTGGCATCGAACAGCGCTATAATGATCTGAAAGTCAAGGCGTCAGCAGCTACGACTCGTCCTACGGTCTTTTCTGGTGAGATGCATTATGGTACCTGGCATGCCGTTGGTGGCAAGAACTATCTGGCTCAGATCTTCCGTGATGCAGGTGCTGATTACGTGATTCAAGATGAAGAGACTGCGGGCGAGAACCTGGAGTTTGAGAAGATGTATGCCCTGGCGGCTAATGCAGACTACTGGCGCATTCTGAACAGCTTCCCTGGCGATTTCAGTTACGAGGCCCTGAAGTCCTCTGAGCCACGAAATGAACTCTTCAAGGCTTATAAGGAGCGGAAGGTGATCTACTGTAATATGAAACAACAGCCTTATTACGAGATCACCCCTGTGCAACCAGATGTGCTGCTGAAGGATTTTGTGGCGATCTTCCATCCGGAACTCGTAGAACCTGATTACCAACCCACCTATTATCGACTTCTGAAATGAGACGAACCCTACCACTGATCATCACCCTCGTCGTGGGTATCCTTGTACTGTTGATTGTGAACCTGCTCATAGGCTCCGTCAGGATTCCCGTAACAGAGGTGTGCCGCATCCTTTTGGGGGCAGAAAGCAATGAGATCTGGACAAACATCGTCTATAGCAGTCGTCTGCCTCAGGCCTTGACGGCTATCATGGCTGGTGCAGGTCTCGCTGTCAGTGGTCTTCAGATGCAGACGGTATTCCGCAATCCCTTAGCAGGTCCTTCCGTGTTGGGTATCAGCAACGGTTCTGCCTTAGGTGTCGCCTTCGTGGTGCTGCTCTCTGGACGTATCGGTGGGGTGGCGCTTTCCCGTCTGGGTTATCTGGGTGATGCGGCAATGAGTGTTGCAGCCATCGTGGGTGCGCTGGCTGTGATGTCACTGATTCTCTGGGTGTCGCAGAAGGTGAGAGACAATGTCACGTTGCTGATCATTGGTGTGATGATTGGTTATCTGGCTAATGCGATTATAGGTGTGTTGAAGTTCCTGTCGCCAGAGGAAGACGTGAAGGCTTTCGTGGTGTGGGGCTTAGGTTCGTTCTCTCGTGTGTCAGGTGACGAGATGGTGCTCTTCGTCGTGCTGATGTGTGTACTCCTACCATTGGCCTGTCTCTTGGTGAAGACGATGAATCTTCTGTTGTTGGGTGAACGCTATGCTGCTAACTTAGGTCTGAATATCCGTCGCAGTCGTATGCTGGTGATCATCTCTTCTGGTGTGCTGGTGGCTATCGTGACGGCTTATTGTGGTCCTATCATGTTTATTGGTCTGGCTGTTCCCCATCTGGCACGAGCCATCTTCCGCACTTCCGATCATCGCATACTGATGCCAGCCACAGCCCTCTGTGGGGCTGCGCTGGCATTATTCTGTAATCTGATAGCTCGTATGCCGGGCTTCGAGGGCGCATTGCCAGTAAACAGCGTTACGGCCCTCGTGGGTGCTCCCGTCATTGTGAGTGTATTATTCCGTCGTCGTCAATCAGCAGAATAGTAAGATTTGCCTGAGGCACCAGGGGACGACAATGATCCATACAATGCTGTAAGACAACGTGGCAAAAATCCTCTATCTTATCTGCTGGAATCACCTGCCATAACTCTCTGGCAAGCGTGATCTTCTCTAAATCAGCCTGGCAATCAGCTTCGTGAAGCATCTGCTGAATAAACGCTTTATCCATCGTGGCCTTACGACTATGGGTGTCAAGGTGACCTGCTGCGAGTTTCACGGCTTTGCCTAACATCACACCAAGGGTTACTTCCCTGATGTCGAGTTCGTGAGCCATCTTCAAGGTCTCGCCGATATAGTTGCCGTATTCCACAAACGCCTGTTGGGGTAGGTCAGGGTAGAGGGCTTTTACGAAGCGTTCACTCTTGCCGCCACTGTTGATGACTACACGATTGGTGCCACTGGCTTTGGCCACATTCATGTACTTGCGGATGCTGTCGATGAAGGCTTCTTCGCTGAATGGCTTGACGATGCCAGAGACACCAATAATGCTTATGCCACCCTCGATACCCAGACGGGGATTAAAAGTTCTTTTCGCAATAGCCTCACCTTCTGGTACGGAGATGGTGATACTGAGTAAATCGTTTGTTACTGCTGCAAGATTCTGACGAATCATCTCACGAGGCGCTTTGTTGATAGCTGGTGAGCCTGGAGGATAGTCGAAACCAGGAAGTGTGAAGGTGCCTACTCCCTCGCCACCTAAAATCTCGAATGTAACTGTTTGCTTGACACTCGCCCGTATCTCCAACCCGTTTGTCACATCAGGATCGTCGCCAGCATCCTTGATGCAATAGGCATAGCCCTCACCATAGCCAACAGCAACATGGATGGTCTCCCCATCAGGCAACAAAACAGGCACCTCTTCTGGTGTCTTATTCTTCAAGAGCCGTATCGTTGCAGCGATAGCCGCAGCAGTCGCACAAGTGCCTGTGGTGAGTCCGCTATGCAAGGGATAGAACTCTGGCAACAGCTTCTCCACAGCTCGCCGCAGTCCGTAAGGTCCGTTGACAATCTTGAAAACAGCAGGTGCCTCAGGGCGTTTCAGTACCAGAATCCGCATCCCTTTGGCTTTGGCAGCATCTACTTTCTCCTGAAAGCCGCCAGAGAGTCCACTCTCCTTTAATAGGATGGCATCTGCCTCTACAGGCACATTCTTAGGATCTTCGAAATAGCAGAGTTGCTCCATTGTTGCCCCCTGCTTTTGTGCTAATGCGATGGATGATTCCCTGTTGAGAATGCGATAATAGACCTTAACCCCTGCAGCCTCTAATGGTTTCAGTTTGCTGATGCTCTGCACACCAGTCGTTGCCAACAGCGTTTTGATATCATGTGGTACCTGTTCATAGCTGTCGAGCCATTCCAGACTGGCATCTCTCTCAGGAAAGATGCGCTCGTATCGGATGGCAGGAATCTTCAGGGCGTCCGAAACCTCAGCAATCGTCTGATGGAGCTGGGCAGCAAAGGGATGGGCTGCATCCACCATCAAACGGATATCGTGCTCACGACAGAAGTTCTGCATAGCTTCAGCATCCAGCGCACCATCGATGCGCTG
>ONAE01000026.1 GCA_900315695.1 uncultured Prevotella sp.
TAAAATTAAATGCTAAGGTGAATTAAAATAATTAAAACTTAAATAAACAGCAATGAGAAAACTAATGATGGTCGTGGTCATGGCCTTGGTATGTATGGCTGGCACGGCACAGAACTTTAGAGCAAATCTTGACGAGAGCGTAAAACCTGGTGACGACTTCTGGCAGTATGCCGTGGGCACATGGCTGAAGAACAACCCATTGGACAAGGAGCACCCCATGAACGGTGCTTTCATTGACCTGGAAGAGCAGAACAATGAGCGCATCAACGCGCTGATTATGAAATATGCCGACCAGAAAGATCTGCCACAGGGCAGCGACGGGCAGAAAATTGGTGCGCTTTATCGCCTTTACATTGACAGCGTAGGCCGTAACAAGATGGGCTATGAGCCGATTCTGCCTTATCTGAAGCAGGTACGTGCCATCAAGACCCGCGAGGAGGCCTTGCAGCTGATGTGCGACTTCGATGCCAAGGGATTCAATACCGCTCCCTTCGGCATGAGCCTTGGTCTGAACGCCCTCAACTCGTCGGAGTATCTGATTGACGCTGGTCATGGCGGTGCATCACTGCCTCAGGAATACTATACCGAGCCCAACGAGCAGCAGAAAGCTGTGGTAGCCGCCATCAAGAGCCTGAACAAGGACTTCATGGGCCATCGAGTACAGAATTGGTATCAAGACGCTGAGTCAGGTGGATCAGCGCGACCCGCAGAAAACCATCCATGTGATGCCATGGGAGCAGTTCCTGAACGACTTCAAGGGTATCAACTGGATAGCTTACCGCGATGCGCTCGATATGCCTAAGGATATCGATAAGGTAGACGTAAGTCAGTTGGATCCCCTGCACGAGGTGGAAAAGGTACTGGCCGAGACGAGTGTAGAGGATTTGAAGGCTTATATGGAGCTGAAGGTGGTAAAGGCCTACAGTCGTTTCCTGAGCGATGCTTTCACCGACCGTTCTTTCGAGGCCAGCAAGGCTATCAGCGGTGTGCAGGAACAGGAGCCCCGATGGAAGCGTGCTGTCAACACCATCAGCGGCAATCTGGGCGAGACCATCGGCAAACTCTACGTGGCAGAGTATTTCCCAGAGACCAGCAAGCAGCGTGTCTATCGTATGGTGAAAGACCTGCAGCAGGCTTTCGAAGACCGATTGAAGGAGAATACCTGGATGAGCGACTCTACCAAGGCCAAGGCGCTGGAGAAGTTGCATGCTATCTATATTAATGTGGGCTATCCCGACAAGTGGGAGGATATGGAGAAGTTTATCGACATCCGCGAGGATCAGAATCTCGTAGAGAACTTTATCCGCATCAAACAGGAGTTACGTGCTGCCAAATTCCGTAAGCACTGGCATCAGCCCGTAGATAAGACCAGAATGGGCTGCACACCTCAGACGGTGAACGCTTTCTACAACCCGCTTTTCAACAGCATCAACTTCCCTGCTGCTATCCTCCAGCCCCCGTTCTTTGATCCAGAGGCTGATTATGTCTGCAACTACGGTGCCGTAGGAACAGTTATCGGCCATGAGATGAGTCACGGTTTCGACGACGAGGGCTGTCAGTTTGACAAGGACGGTAATCTGGCTAACTGGTGGACGGCTGAAGACAAGGCTAAATATGATGAGCGCACCAAGGTGCTTGCCGACTGGTTCTCAAAGCAGGAGGCGCTGCCCGGACTCTTTGTGAACGGTGAGAAGACGCTTGGTGAGAATATCGGTGACAATGGCGGACTTCAGGTGGCCTATCGTGCCTTCCAGAACCGTATGAAGCAGGAGCCTCTGAGTACCATCGACGGCTTTACACCAGCCCAGCGCTTCTATCTGGCCTATGCTCGTGTATGGGCAAGCAACGTGACGCCTGAGTTCCTCGCCTACATCGTGAATAGTGACGTTCATTCGCCTAACCTCTCACGTGTGAATGCTGCCCTGCCGATGATCGACAGCTGGTATGACGCCTTCAACATCCAGCCCACCGATAAGATGTTTATCCCCAAGGAGAAACGGGCTATGGTATGGTAAGTGATTGTCATTGCATTTGTCATCTTTAAGAATAAATGATTATGAAACATTTTTTATTGCTTCTCTTTGTCGTCCTGACATATCAGGCAAAGGCAGACAATTATCGCGACATGGAACCCCTTCTTCTGGATACGCCGGAAATGAAAGCCGAGTTGGTGGACTTACCCAATCAACGTGACATCCGTCTCGACATGATGGCTCCGTCAACCAGTCAGGGGATGGACTTTGATTTCTTCAAGTCGAAGACGAATCCTGGACTGAAACCCTATAAGTTCATGGACGACATGACGTTCGTCGGCATCCCTCTCTTTGTAGCAGGCTGGGCCCTCAAGGGCGACAAGGCCATGTTCCGTGTGAACGCCAAGACAGAACAGGGAGGAAAGAAGAATACCCAACTCCTGACAGACTTTAAGACGCGTATCGACGACTATCTGCAGTTCTTCGGTCCTGCGATGACGGTCGGTCTGAAACTGGGCGGCTACGAGGGACGCAGTGACTGGCCCCGACTGCTGGCCAGTGCCGGTATGTCGTATGCGCTCATGGCTGTCTTAGTCAACGGCATCAAGAACACCGCCAAGGAGATGCGCCCAGACGGCTCTTCTGCCAACTCATGGCCCTCAGGGCATACGGCAACGGCTTTCGTGGGTGCCACCATGCTGCATAAGGAGTACGGTCTGACGCGCTCGCCGTGGTTCTCGGTAGCCGGCTATGGCGTGGCTACTGCTACCGGTGTGATGCGTGTGCTCAACAACCGTCACTGGGTGAGCGACGTGATGTCGGGCGCCGGCCTTGGAATCCTATCGGGTGAGTTGGGCTATGCCCTCTGCGACCTGATGTTCAAGGGGAAGGGCCTGCTGCGCAACGACCTTGTCTTTGAGTCTGAAAAACCCTCGTTCTTCAGCGTCTCTATGGGTCTGGGTCTTGGCAGTAAGGATCTCACATTTGAAGAAGCTGGCGAGACAAGGTCTATTAAGTTCCGTGCCGCTACTGTGGTGGATGCCGAGGGTGCCTACTTCTTTAATAAGTATATCGGTGTCGGTGGACGTCTGAGAGTGAGGGCACAGTCTGCCAAGGACTTCGGCGACTTTGCCAATTTCGTGGCCATTGAGGACATGGATGCCTGGGAGGGACTGCAACCCTTCTATGAGTCGGCCTATCCTGGCGACTATATTTTACCCGCTACCACCGATGAAGCAAAGTGGCAGAACGAAATCACCTATCTGGACAAGTTGGGTTATGTGACAGAGTCGGAGAGCGCCTGGAACCAGAATGCGCCCGTTACCGAAAGCTACGGCATCGTGAAGAGTGACCATATCACGGAGTTCACAGGCAGTGTCGGCGTGTATTTCAATCTGCCGCTCAGCAAGCACTTCTCACTGGGTACCAAGGCATTGATCGGTCGTTCCGTCACGCAGGAACTTGACATTGATGGTCATGCCGAGGGTAACAAGAAAGACATCAGCTATACGATGACGCTCGACAACACTCCGGGGCATAAGCAGACCAACGGCGACCCCACCATGTCGGTTAACGATCTGAAGTATCCCAACAACACGGGTGAGAAATGGACCGACGAGTGGGAATACCTCACCATCGGTGCCAAGTCATCTACCTCGTATGGTACGGGTCTCTCGCTGACCTATCGCTACAAATCAAACTTCTCCTGGCGCTTCTACTGTGACTACGACCATACCCGCAAGGAGTTCACAGCGAAGTATGATCCCTTCCACATGATGCGGACGGGTCTGACCAGTGGTGCCAGCTATCTGATGGACACGGTATGTGACTACGGCGATGGTCTGGGTCTGCAAGCCAGGGAATACAGAACCAAGAAGTCGATGAACTACTGGACACTGGGTCTGGCATTCCTCGTGAACTTCTAACTTTATGAGAAAAACTGCAATATATGCCTTTGGGGCTGTGATAGCAGCCTGTCTTGCTTTCGGTGGATGTAAGAAGCAGGCGCATCAGGTGCACGAGGCACAGGGCGCAAGGCAGGTGAAGGGGGGCGATATGGAATCGTTTCTCGATTCTCATTATACCCATGCCGACTCGCTGGTACTGGAGACTTATAGAAATGCCGATTATAAGCGGATGCTGGTGGTTGTCGACAGCTTGTCTGCTGCCGGGGAGCTGAGCGAGCTCAGAATAGAAGGCTATCGTGCTGTGGCCTATTCGGAATTGCAAGATGCGAAGCGCGCCATTGCATGCCTGCATCGTGCCATAGCAGTGAAGGATCCTTCTGACAAGGACTATTTCCTGATTGTTTATCTGAAGACGGTTTATGCAGAATTGCAACAGTTGAAGGGTAACAGTGAAGGAGCTCTGCGAACAGCGCTTGCACTGGTAGAGCAGATGCGGAACGACGGGTATGAGAACAATGAGGTCTGTCAACGCATCTATTCGGTCTTAGGCAATGTGCAGTTGAATATGGATCGGCCTGACGAGGCTGCGAAGAGCTTTGAACAGGGGTATGCCATCCTCAAGAACTGTATCAAGAACGATTCTACGGGAAATCATCTGATGGAAGGTGTAGAGACCTTGAATGCTATCACCAGCACCTACATCGACAATCGTCAGTGGGATATGGCTGAGTTGTGGCTGAACCGCCTGGATTCTGTCTTCACGCTTTGTAAGTCAAAACCCTATGCCGCTGAATATCCTTCTTATACGGATTGGTATCTTGCGAGTATTGATATCTCGCGTGCTATGATCCTTGAAGTGCACGGCAAGAAGGCAGAGGCGTACAAAAACTATCAGGACTACCTGACTACCGATTTCTCGAAGACCAAAGAAGGACTGATGATCGGTTGCGACTACCTGATTCTCAGTCAACGATACGCAGAGGCGGCAGATAACTACGTGGTGGCAGACCAGGTTATGAGTGCCTACGAATTTGAGCCCAACCTGCAAGCTATCGGCAGTGTATTGATGCCTAAGCTGCGCGCCAACTATTATGCGGGCAGGAAGGACTCGGCGCTGCGCGTGGCGATGCAGATTGCCGAGTTGTATGATACGGCTCTTGTCAAGCAGAAGCGCGACGCGACAGCCGAGATGGCAACTGTCTATGATGTGGAGGGTAAGGAACGTATGATCGCAGAGCGGGAGGCCAAGATATCGCAGCAGCGTTTTATCGTTGTGACGATATTGCTGGTGGCTCTGACCATCTTCTTCGTCATCTTCACATGGGTACGTTATCGGATTGGTAAGATGAAGGCCAAACAGGAACGTATCGATAGTGAGTTGAGCATCGCCCGTGAAATCCAGATGTCGATGGTTCCCTCCAGATTCCCTAAGCGCGAGGGCCTGGATATGTATGCGATGATGACGCCTGCCAAGGAGGTTGGAGGCGACCTGTATGGCTTCGTCCGCCAGGGCAAAAAGCTCTACTTCTGCGTGGGTGACGTGAGCGGCAAGGGCGTGCCCGCCTCACTCTTTATGGCGCAGGTCACGAGGCTTTTCAGAACGCTGGCCACCCAAAATATGATGCCTGCTGAAATCTGCACCCTCATCAATGAGGCCTTGTCCGGAGAGGATAATGAGCGGTGTATGTTCGTGACCTTCTTTATCGGACTGCTCGACCTTTCTACTGGCCATCTCGATTTCTGCAATGCTGGACATAATAAGCCGGTTATCGATGTCGGTACCAGCGACTGCAACTTCCTGGAGTCGGAATGCAACATACCTATCGGACCGATGCCGGGTGTCCAGTTCGTTGGTGAGGAGATTGACAGCATCAAGGGTAGGCCCCTGTTCATATACACTGACGGACTGAATGAGGCCGAGAACAATGATCGCAAGTTGTTTGGCAACGAACGGATGTTGGAACTCCTTCGAAAGACGAATGCCGGGGATGCCCGTCAGTTGATCGAGTCAATGGCTGCCAAGGTGGAGAGACACCGTGCGGGCGCCGAACCCAGCGATGACCTGACAATGATGGCCATCTATTTGAAATAAATGTATGGAAGAAAGAAGCAAGATACCACAGGAGTGGAATAAATTCTATTTGAAAGATGTGTCGTTCGTGAACCTGATGACGCGACGTATCTTCAACGTGCTCATCGTGGCTAACCCCTATGATGCCTTCATGCTGGAGGACGATGGGCGCATCGATGAGAAAATCTTCGACGAATATATGGAATTGGGTATGCGTTACCCACCGACCTTCACACAGGTATCGACGACAGAGGAGGCCAACGATGTGTTGCGCACGACGGATATCGACCTCGTGATCTGTATGCCTGGTAATGCTGACAACGATGCCTTTGCAGTGGCGCGTGAGGTGAAGGCGGCTCATCCCACCATCCCCTGTGTGGTGCTCACACCGTTCTCACATGGTATCACGAAGCGCATCGAGAACGAGGATATGTCGGTGTTCGACTATGTGTTCTGCTGGTTGGGCAATACAAACCTCATCATGTCGATCATCAAGCTGTTGGAGGACAAGATGAACATTGAGCACGATATCAACGAGGCCGGTGTGCAGATGATCCTGCTGGTGGAGGATAACATCCGTTTCTACTCTTCCGTCTTGCCGAACCTTTATAATTATATTCTGGCTCAGTCGAAGCGTTTCTCTACCGAGGCCCTGAACCCGCATGCAGCTGCCCAGCGCAAACGTGGACGCCCCAAGGTGGTGCTCGCCACGAACTATGAGGAGGCGATGCAGATCTACGAGAAGTATCATGATAATACCCTCGGCGTGATTTCTGACACGCGATTCCCGATGAAGATAGTGCCCGGACGTTTGTCGCATGTAGAGGAGGGGGATCCGGAGGCTGGACTGAAACTGTTACGCGAAATCCGCCGCCGTGATGAATATGTGCCCCTGATCCTCGACTCCTCGGAGACCATCAACCGTGCAAAGGCTGAGGCAGAAGGTTTTCATTTCATCGATAAGAACTCCACCAAACTCAATGTGGATCTCCATAAGCTGATTGAGGAGCACATGGGCTTCGGCGATTTCATCTTCCGCGATCCTGTGACGAAACAGGAGGTGGCGCGTGTGAGCTCATTGAAGGAGTTGCAGGACAACATCTTCAAGATCCCTAACGACTCGATGCTCTATCACGTGTCTCGTAACCACATGAGCCGTTGGCTCTGTGCCCGTGCCATCTTCCCTGTCTCGGCGTTCCTGAAACATGTCACCTGGCATAAGCTGAAAGATGTGGATGCTCACCGACAGATCATCTTCGATGCCATCGTACAGTATCGCCGCATGAAGAATATCGGTGTGGTGGCAGTGTTCGACCGTTTGAAGTTTGATGCTTACAGTCACTTCGCCCGTATTGGTGAGGGCTCGTTGGGAGGTAAAGGTCGTGGTCTGGCATTCCTCGATAATATCATTAAGCGTCACCCGGAACTGAACCAGTATGAGAAAGCCCAGGTGACGATTCCGAAGACGGTGGTACTTTGTACCGACTTCTTCGACGAGTTTATGGAGAAAAACAACCTCTATCCCATAGCGTTGAGCGATGCCCCTGACGAGGAGATCCTGAAGCACTTCATGCATGCCCAGTTGCCCGACTCGCTGATAGCCGACTTCTTTACGTTCTTCGATGCCGTGAAGTCGCCTATTGCCGTGCGCTCGTCATCGTTGCTGGAAGATGCACACTACCAGCCCTTCGCAGGTATCTACTCCACCTACATGATTCCTTATCTCGATGATAAGTATGAGATGCTGCGGATGTTGGCCTGTGCCATCAAGGGTGTCTATGCCTCTGTCTATTATAAAGACTCTAAGGCGTATATGACGGCTACACAGAATGTGATCGACCAGGAGAAGATGGCAGTGATTCTGCAAGAGGTGGTGGGTAAACGCTATGGTGACCTGTATTATCCTAATTTCTCTGGCGTGCTGCGTTCACTCAACTATTATCCTATTGGGGAGGAGACGGCAGAGGAGGGTATCGCCTCGCTTGCCCTCGGACTGGGTAAGTATATCGTGGATGGTGGACAGACACTCCGCGTGTCGCCCTATCATCCTACGCAGGTGTTACAGACCTCGGAGATGGAGACGGCACTTTCGGAGACACAGACTCGTTTCTACGCCCTCGATATGTCGCATGTGGGGTATGACTTCAAGGTGGATGACGGCTTTAATATAAAAAAGGTACGTGTGAAACAGGCAGCCGAAGACGGCGCATTGACCTATATCGCCTCGACCTATGACCCCACCGACCAGATTATCCGCGACGGTATCTATGAAGGTGGGCGAAAGATCATCTCTTTCTGTGGTGTGTTGCAGCATGGTGTGTTCCCTTTGCCTGAACTGTTGCAGATGACGCAGAAACTTGGTTCCGAGGAGATGAAACGGCCTGTGGAGATTGAGTTTGCCTGTAACCTGAACGATGATCGCACAGGTGAACTCTACCTGTTGCAGATCCGCCCGATTGTAGATTCCAAGCAGATGCTTGATGAGGATCTGGAAGCGATTCCTGATGACACCTGTTTGTTGCGCTCAGCCAACTCGTTGGGGCACGGTATCTCTGAGGATGTTACCGATGTGGTGTATGTCAAGGCAGGCGATGACTTTACGGCGGCGGAGAATCCCTATATCGCCGACGAGATTGAACAAATCAATCGGAAGTTCCTGGCTGAGGATAAGAACTACGTGTTGGTAGGTCCGGGCAGATGGGGGTCAAGCGACTACTGGTTGGGTATTCCCGTGAAATGGCCTCATATCTCTGCTGCCCGCGTGATTGTTGAAACGGCATTGAAGAATTATCATGTTGATCCCTCACAGGGTACGCACTTCTTCCAGAACCTGACCTCGTTTGGCGTCGGTTACTTTACCATCAATACCTTTACGGGCGACGGAATCTTCCGACAAGAGGTGCTTGATGCGATGCCGGCGGTGGAAGAGACGACCCATGTGCGTCATGTGCGCTTCGAGCACCCCCTTCGCATCCTGATGGATGGTAAGAAACAGTTAGGAGTCGTGCAACTGCCCTCACTGTCCACCGAGGCGTGAGAAGTAGTCGGCAATGTCATCCCAGGTCTTAAAGGTGTCTGAGCCGAAGCGAATCAGCGCACCCATACCCTCTGTCTGCTCTGCGTCGATGAGATAGTCGCCGTAGAGCAGTGTTTTTTGATTGGTAAACACCGTGTGGCCATAGGCGGGCACATTGATATACTCATAGAGCCACTGGTTGATGTCGGCATAGTGTTGAGGCTCGACGGGGGCTGGTGCTACGAAGAATAGCTGGTAGGTTTCCAGAAGGGTACGAACTGTCTTCTGTGAAGAACTCAGGGGCTTTCCCCATTTGTCAATCAGCGTGTTTACATCGATATAGACAATGGGTCGCTCGCGCCCTTCCTGACGGTCATCGATCCAACGGATAACGGGTACGACGGCATGCATAAACGACTGGTCGTTCATCCGGTGCTCGCCATGAAAGCGGATGGCGGTGGGGTAGTGGGCATGGAAAAGATCGTAGGTGTTGACAGTCGTGTCGGCATCACCGAAAAGTCCCCATACGTGTTGTTGGTCCTTGTCGTCGAGTCCCTCAAAGCAGTGTTCCGTCACCTCCTTATACGCCTTCACCAGTGCCTTGGTAACGATGAAATCTTGCACCCCATCCAATCTGGGATTCGAGAAGTGCTGGGCACCCATCATGCCGTGTGCCTTCATTGTCTCACCCATCTCTAAGGCAGGATTCACCATGATGCGGTCGTAGCCGCGTAGCATCTCTGTGTACATACCACCCATCGACGTGCCGATGATGAGGTCGGGTTTCTCTTTGTCGCACACTTGCCGCAGTAGTGTCATCGCCTCTGCGGGCTCTACGGGCAGGTCGGGTGCCACAACGGTGGCATTGGGTAGCACTTCACGGATACGTGTCACCGTGCCCGACTGGCCTGACGATCCGAATCCGTGGACATAGAGAATCTTCTTTCCCTTCATCAGTTCCGGGAACTGTTTGATATACTGATTAATCTGTTCCATACTGCATGCAAAGATAGTGCAAATCAGCGACAAAATAAGAAAAAGATAAAAAAAGTGGATTGTTTTGAACAACTTTTCACTTTTTTTCTTATCTTTGTCCCCAGAATCCAAATATAAACCGCATTACAATAACTTAAAAAGTCAAATGATTATGAAAAAGTATCTTGCAGAAATGGTGGGCACAATGGTGCTCGTATTGATGGGTTGCGGCGTGGCCGTCAGCCTAGGTTGTGATCCAGTGAACAATATCCCCGCTGTGGTAGGAACGGCTCTGGCCTTCGGACTCTCCGTTGTGGCTATGGCCTACACCATCGGTGGTATTAGTGGTTGCCACATCAACCCCGCTATCACACTGGGGTGCTTCCTGGCTGGTCGTATGAATGGTAAGGACTGCGGTATGTACATCCTGTTTCAGGTGATCGGTGCTTTTATTGGTAGTTTGCTGCTTTTCATCCTGACAGAGAATGTACCGGGACTCGACGGTACAGGCGCTAACGATCTGCAGGCAAACGTGTCGATGCTTGGCGGTCTGCTGGCAGAGATCATCTTTACCTGTGTGTTTGTGCTAGTGGTGCTGGGTGCAACAGCAAAGACCAATGGCGCCACGAACAATTTTGCCGGACTCGCCATTGGTCTCTCTTTGGTGTTGGTACACCTTGTATGTATTCGTTATACGGGCACTTCTGTGAATCCTGCCCGTTCTATCGCTCCTGCCATCTTCCAGGGTGGAACAGCTTTGACAAACCTCTGGATCTTCATCGTAGGTCCCTTCGTGGGTGGTGCCTGCGCTGCCGGTATCTGGAAGCTGATTGACACGAGCGAGAAATAAGCAGAGAAAGGATCACTTCCAGGGGTTCTCGTAGCTCACGGAGCCGTTCTCGAGTTTCTGACAACTGAGCAGGATCTCCTCGAAGTGTTCCTCGGCATCGGCCCAGTACTCTTTAAAGTGTCTACAGTAGCAACCAGTACCCTTTAAGGTCTTCATCGTTGAACCGTCTTTGGTGTTCTGGAAATCTACAGTGAAATCATGTGGAGCTGCTGGGTCGAGCATCCAACCGAGCAGTTCGGGGTTACCGTCGTTCAGAGCCTTTACACGGATGGTGATCTCACCACCGCGAACGATTCCCGATGCTTGACCTTCGTGGTCGGTAGTCTGGTTGAACTTGTAGTTAACCAATAATACTTCACGTGGTGCGAAATCCTTGATATTCAGCACAACTGGGGTTACATTCTCTGCCATAATATATTTCCTTTCTATATTAAATTGTTAATACTTTATTATCGTTGGTGCAAAGTTACGGCGTAAAAAGGCTCGTTCCAAATAAATGGGACATTTTCTTGTGGAGTAGTTGCGACAGGGGCGCCTGTTTGCGACAGACAGTCAGAAAAAGTCAAAACGCTGTCGTAAATATTACATTATTTCTAATCTTGCTTATGACTCGAAGGCTTAACAAAGGCATGCTTCTAGGCATGATGTTGGTGTTGGCTCAGCTGGCATCGGCTCAATCCTTCCAACTGACACCTGACCTCTATTACAGCCAGGGTGGCGTGGATGTGATGGCATTTAATGATTTCTACCCCGAAGGCCATCAAGGTGGGGTGAGTGTGATAATGAATGGTAAGCGTGTGGCTACCAACGGAGATATCCGTATGGAGGCAACGCCAGGCCAGTGGCAACCAGTGCCCAAGAAACTGAAACAGGAGAGAAATGGTGATTGTATCACGACAACATTGTGCTATCCCGACTCATCCCGTCACATGACCGGGTTTAATCCGATTGTTTATCCTGACTACAATGTGACTTACACCGTAAATGTGAAGCCGCAGGGAAATGGTTTGCTGGTGACGGTTGATCTTGATACCCCTGTTCCTGACTATCTGTTGGGAAAGGTGGGATTCAACTTGGAGTTCTTCCCTGGCTCCTTGTTTGGAAAACCGTGGCTGATGGATAACCAGACAGGTATTTACCCCCAGCAGCCGAATGCGCCGTTGGAGACACATTCTTCAAACCTGTTGCACCCTGGTGACTATTTTGCTGGCAAGGGATTGCAGACTGACCTGAAACGCCTGATGGCGCAGGGTTATAGTCCGATGGCTGCCGACGATGTGATAGCAGCGCCTTATGCTGTCGGTAAAAAGTTCGTGTCCCGGCCAGATGATCCTTATAGCAAGCTGACAGTGGAGGCACTGACTGGTGAACTGAAACTCTATGATGGTCGTATGAATCATAACAATGGATGGTTTGTGCTGCGCAGTGAGATTGGCAAGGGTGCTACGAAGGAAGCTGTGAAATGGTTGATTACGCCAAATGTGGTGAACGACTGGCAGTATCGTCCTGTGATTCAGACTTCACAGGTGGGGTATCATCCTGATCAGCAGAAGCTGATCATTATCGAGACCGACCAGCGGGCTACACCTACTGGCATGGTGCAGTTAGTGCGCTACGATGCAACAGGGGAGACGGTAGTCAGCGAACAGGCACCCTCGGTATGGGGAAAGTTCCTGCGATATAATTATCTGACAGCTGATTTCACTGCTATCAAGGAGCCTGGTCTCTATCAGGTTCGCTATGGCGGTGCCTGTTCGTCAGTGTTCCGCATCGCCCCTGATGTGTATGAGCGTGGTGTATGGCAACCCGTACTGGAGTATTTCCTGCCTGTACAGATGTGTCACATGCGTGTGAGTGAGAAATATAAGGTGTGGCATGACTTCTGCCACATGGATGATGCACTGATGGCAGCAGAGGGAAATCATATTGACGGCTACCTTCAACATCCAGGCTTATCGAAGTATCAGGCAGGTGAGTGTGTGCCAGGTGTGAATGTGGGTGGTTGGCATGATGCCGGTGACTTCGACCTACGTGTAGAATCACAGGCGGGTGAGGCTTATATCTTAGCTCTGGCCTATGAGGCTTTCCATCCTGAGATCGATGTGACTGCTATTAATCAGTCTGCACATACTGTTGAGATCCACGAGGCCGACGGCAGGAATGACTTGTTGCAGCAGGTGGAGAACGGTGCCCTGACGGTGGTACGCTCTTATCAGGCATTAGGACGTCTCTACAGAGGCATCATCTGTAACAATGTGCGCCAGTATGTATTATTGGGCGATGCTGCTGCGATGACGGATGGTAAGGCTGGTAATGCCGATGACCGTTGGATCTTTACGGAAGACAATCCGATGCGTGAGCTCTCGACAGCGGCACAGTTGGCTGGTGCCTCACGTGTGCTGCGTGGCTTTAATGACGAACTGGCAGCAGAATGTTTGCAGATTGCAGAGACTGTTTATGCCCAGACAAAAGCAGAAGGCTGGCTGGAAGCTTTAAAATTGCAGGCTGCCGTAGAGCTGTATCTGGCTACTCAGCAGCAGACCTACCTCGACTTTGTGTTGGCACATCGAGAGATGGTTATTGGCGGTATCTCACGTTCGGGCTGGTTTATGACAAGATTGATGAAGCAGTTAGCTACATCAAAGGATAAGCAGGTGAAGCGCTTTGTGGCTGATTTCCAGAAGGCATTGATTGCCTATCGTGAGGAACTGGTGAAACTGGCAGCGGAGACACCATATGGTGTTCCTTATCGTCCCAGTATCTGGGGAGCAGGCTGGGATATCCAGCGCTTTGGTTTTGAGTACTATTTCCTGACCAGCGCATATCCCGAGATATTCCCCAAAGAGACGGTATTCAATGCCTTGAACTTTGTATTGGGTTGTCATCCAGGTAGCAACACGTCATCTTTTGCCTCTGGTGTTGGAGCAAGGTCAGCTACGGTTGCTTATGGATTGAATCGTGCAGAATGGTCGTATATACCAGGTGGTGTGGTGTCAGGAACAGCTCTGATCCGTCCTGACTTCCCAGAACTGTTGGAATTCCCATTCCTTTGGCAACAGATGGAGTATGTATTGGGTGGCGGTTCGTCACATTATATGTTCTTGGTTCTGGCCGCCCGTCAACTTTTACAGTAGTTATTTCCCACCAGGGAATTTCGACTGTAGGAATTGGTTGAAAGCATCTTTGAAAGCATCGGTGACGTGGATAATCTCGTCACCGATGTATATACAATCGTTACGATCTACCTTGCGAATTTTATCTAATGCTACGATATAAGAACGGTTGACGCGCATGAACTGTTGAGTAGGAAGCATATCCTCGACGGATTTCATCGTGAGGTGGGTAATCAATGGCTTACGCACATCTTCAAGATAGAACATCACGTAATCTTTCATTCCACAGACGTAAAGAATCTGAGAAAGTGCCACCTGACGGTATTCGCCATCGACTTTGAGGAAAATCGTTGAAGGGGCGTTATTTCCGCTATTCCCGCTTTCCCGAGGGGAATAATGCTCCATCGCTTTCTCAACAGCCGCCATAAACTTATTATAGCGGATGGGCTTGAGAAGGAAATCAAGAGCTTTTACCTCATAACTCTCGAAAGCATATTCCTTGAATGCCGTCGTGAAGATGATACGTGTCGTTGAAGGTATCATGTGAGCCAGTTCCATGCCGTTGAGGTCTGGCATCTGGATATCCAGGAAGAGCAGGTCGGGCTGCTGTTCCTTGATGGCGTTAATGGCTTCTACGGAGTCGGTAAAAGAGCCCAGCAACTTCAGTTGGGGTGTTTTTGCCACAAACGATTCCAGAAGCTTGACAGCTAATGGCTCGTCGTCAACAATCATGCAGGATATAGTCATAACTCTAAACGCTTAATTTTAAATAAACGTGGTATATATCATTCTCAAGCCAATTTTGCCAGGTATAGTGGTCGGCATACATCAGTTCCAGGCGGCGACGGGTGTTCTCCAGTCCGATACCAGAGCCGCTGCGATCTGCATCGTCCTTAGGATAATTCGTGTTGTCGCAGGTAAAGATGACACTGTGGTTCTTCTGTTCCAGATGGATGTCGATGATCGAGCTCCGACTGCTGCTCACCCCGTGTTTGAAAGCATTCTCTATGAGTGAGATAAACAGCAGAGGCGCAATCTCCACATCCTGCTCGATGTTGAAGGTCGTTTTTACCTCCGTCTTCTCGTTGCAGCGCAGTTTCATCAGCGAGATATAGTTGCGCATAAACTCCACCTCACCGCTGATGGGGACTGTCTTCTTGTTGGTCTCATACATCGCATAACGCAGCAGATCGGAGAGTTGGGCGATGGCGTCCTGAGCGGCATCAGGATCGATCTGCGTCAGGCTGGAAATATTGTTCAACGTGTTGAAGAGGAAGTGCGGGTTGATCTGGTTTTTCAGCCAGGCGAGTTCTGCTTCCGTGTGCTTGGTCTGTTCGTCCTTCAGCTGCTGACGGATCTGACGGGTTCGGATGAAGTGTCGGATGCCGATGGCAATAGCTGCCACGATGCAGTTGAGCAGGAAGAACATAAACATTCCGGAGAAGAAGCCAATCCACATGTTGGTAGTCATTTCCGGCATATCGGGGATGCTGTTGCGATGCCACCATATCATGAAGAACTTGCTGTTGAACAACGGAATCGCAATCAGGTTACAGAGGGCGAAGATCAGGTAGCGCGTCCGATTGCTCAGTTTGTTGTAGAGGCGGAATGTATGGGCTTCCTTTTCGTCTATGGAAAACAGCAGCGGTCCGAACACGAAGAAGTTTGCGAAATAAATCAGGAATGGTGACAACAGGAGGTCAAACACGACTTTGAATGAGGTTTTGGCTGCTTCTGTGTCCTGAGTGCTGAGCCATGTCGCCATGGGGAGGGCCAAGATGATGATAGCCCACACGGCAACCTGCACCAGCCAGGTCGAAAGGTGTTTCCCCCCCATTGCCTCATAAAGATCTTTCATGAATTCTTTCATACGACTGCAAAATTACGAATAAACAATTACTTAACCAAACTATTACGTGATTATTTTTAGTCCGTCACGTGCGGACTGCCGGGTATTGATAATCACATTCCTTCAGATCCGATGCTGTTAATCACCTCACCCTGCGACTGCTGTTCGATGAAGTCGTCCTGTACACGTTTCACGTGCTGCTTGGTCTTCACCTTAGAGTTGCCGAAAGTGTAGCTGACGGTAAAGGTCACGCCGCTGATAGGCACCCTGACGTTGGTGTGTGTAGTGAAATCCTTGCCTTTGGTATCGCTCTCGATATTCAGCTTGCCGCCACTGTTCAATCCCATCATGGCAGAAACACTCAGGTTGAGCTTGTCCTTCAGCAATGACTTCGAGAGACTGGCTGTCAGGAGGTTGAATCCGCCACTCCAGCCCTGCAGGGTATAGCTCTTGGTTGAGGTGATGGCAAAGGCACTGAGCTTCAGGTTCCAGGGCAGTGTCTGCTGCAGACCTACCATCGCATTGAATGTCCAGCCGCTGTTGTTCTGTTCCAGTGCATCGCTCTTAAGGTCGAGGTAATTCAGACTACCGTTGAAGAACAGTCGGGTGTTCTTGGTCATCAGGTAGTTCACATAGCCGTTCAGTCCTGTCTGATGGCGCTGTACGATGTTGCCATAGGTGGTGTTCAGCAGGTTGTCGCTGTCGTAGAAGCTATACTGAGAGATGGCGTTGTCAACGAAGTTATGGTGCAGGTTCAGATTCACCATCAACTTGGGGGTAAAGAGGTTATAAACGAGTGAGAGATTGTGACTCTTCTCCACGTCGAGTTCCGGATTACCGTAGGTGAGGGCGATGGGGTTGCTCTTGTCAACATAAGGGTTCAGGTAAGAGATACCCGGGCGTGAGATGCGCATGTTGTAGGTAAGTCCCAGGTTGCTGCCCTGTGAGATGGTATATTGCAGACTGGCTGATGGCACGAGTGTACCATAGTCTTTCTTGAAGTCCTCACCGTTGCCCAGATGATATTCCACATTCTGCCAGGTGTATTCATAGCGCAGACCAGCCTTAACGCCGAATTTGTTGAAGTTGCCTGCATATTCGCCATAGCCGGCGAGGATGGAGTTCTTATACTCATATTCGGAGCTGGAACTGGGATCATAAACACTCTTCAGGTAATATTTCGAGTCGGCAGTGGCATCGTGCAGCTGCAGCTTACTGCCAAGACTCAGCGTGTGGCCTGTTGCCAAGGGCATCGTATAGTCCAACTGGAAAGTGTGACTCATCGTTTTGTTCTTGTTTTCTGAGTAGCGGTCGGTGAGATCCATCGTCATCGATTGGGTGTTGAAGCGGTTGGTCATCTCCGACTTAGTGGGGTTGTAGTCGAGCTGATAGGTCAGTGCCAGCGACTTCGTGTGGTCCTGATTGAAGAAGCGCTGGTAGTCAAGACTTCCGTTGAATGAGGTGCGGCTGTTCTTCATATCCGTTGTGCTGCCGTAGCTGAAGTTGTTGCTCAGTCCGTTGATCGTAGTCATAGAGGTGCCCGCAGTCTTCATCGACATCGAATTCACCTGGGCAGTGAGGTTCAGCGTGCTCATCGAGTCAATCTGATAGCCGAGTGACAGACTTCCCATTGTGAATGGTGTCTTCAGGTCGTTGTCAGAGGTCATCAACTGGCTATTGCCGTTTGCCTGAATCTGTTCGGTTTCTGTCTTTGTGCTTCCAGGCTTGTTATACGAGGTCATCACGTTTGCACTGTAGGAGAACTTGCCTTGCTGCCCGTTGATGAACACGCTGCCTCCCAACTGCTTGGTTCCTGCGGAGGCACGTACTGTTCCGTTGTAGCCGTTCAGACTTTGGGCTGCTTGCGGGTTCTGCTTGTTCATCACGATGTTCAGCACACCTGCGGCACCCTCGGCATCATACTTCGCACCAGGGTTGGTGACCACCTCGATGCTCTTGACTGCAGTGGCGGGCATGCTCTTAAATACCATTGAGGGGTTTGAGGAGAACATCACACTTGGCATGCCGTCAACATAGACCTTGAATGATGAGGAACCATTGACGGTAATATTATCCTGTCCGTCAACTGTTACCATAGGCACCTTGCGGAGCATGTCGAGTACAGTGTATGACTTGGAGTCTTCATCTTCTGCCACATTGTAGCTCATCTTGTCGACCTCCATCTTCACCAGAGGCTTCTGGGCCACAATCTCCACACCTTTCAGCATGGTGGCATTCTCTTTAATATATAAGGTGTCGAGGTTCAGGATGCCTTTACCTTCCAGCTCGACCGACTTCTTCAGGTCTTCCTTGCCGACGCTGCTGAACACGATGTCGAACTTACCCTTGCCTTTTACCTCTTGTGAGAACTGTCCGTTCTCGTCGGTAAGGAACATGGCTACAGGCTTCTCGCTCTTGCCTGCCTTGAAAACACGGACTGTAGCGAAAGGTTCGCTCTCACCTAAAGTCTCGTCTATTAACATACCCTTCACTGTTGTCTGGGCCATTGCTGCTGATGAGAAACTCATCAATGCCATTACGAAGAATGTTCTAACCTGTTTCATATCTTTATTCTTTTTATCGTTATTCGCGTTATTGACTTTTGTCGCTGCAAAGGTACGGCGCAATCTCTTTCATTCCAAAAAACTTTCGACGACTCTCAGGCTTTTTTCGACGACTTTCTGTTGGCGCTTTTGGGGTAGGGGATAGTGAATTCTTAAAGAGAACTAAAGCATGGATATTTCGTCGAAGAATTGAAGCTTTTTGTCTATAAAATGGAGCATTCTATCGAAAATGTTTGGAGAATTTCGATAAACTTAGTACCTTTGCCGATGAAAATGACCAAATGATTGATATAAATGAAGAAAGGTTTATTGCTAATAGGTGTGATGATGCTGACATTATCTGCGTCTGCACAGAAATTCTGGACATTGCAGGACTGTATTGACTATGCAATGGAAAACAATATCACCCTCCAGAAGTCGAAATTAGATAAAAGCACAGCCACTGAGACTCTGAAAGGCTCAAAGGCGGCTTTGTTGCCGACACTGAATGCATCGACGAATCAGAACTTGGGATACCAGCCTTGGAAAGACACGGGGATGGCGTATGTCAGCAATGGTACTGTGAACACAAAGGTGGATAAGACTTCCTATAATGGTTCCTATTCGTTGAACGGACAGTGGACGGTATGGAACGGCAACCGTAACATGAATAATATCAAGCGCGATCGTCTGGCAGAGGAAGAGGCAGAACTCTCAACACAGGAGACCGCTAATAGCATCCAGCAACGTATTGCTCAGATTTATTCGCAGATACTTTATCTGGCAGAGAACGTGACAGTTAATGAGCAGATGTTGGAAACGAGTAAGAAGAATGAGGAGCGTGGACGGGAGATGCTTGAGATCGGAAAGATGTCGAAAGCTGATCTCGCCCAGTTGTCTGCCCAACGTGCCAACGACGAGTATAGCATCGTGGAGGCTAAGAGTCAGCTGATGAATTATGAACTCCAGCTGAAGCAATTGCTTGAGATTACAGACGAGGAGCGTTTCCAAGTAGCGATCCCACAGATTGGTGATGACCAGATTCTTGCGGATATTCCCGCCATGCAGACAGTGTATGAGTTAGCGCTGATGAATCGTCCGGAGATCAATCGCTCACAGCTCGCCATCAACCGCAGCGACGTTAACCTCTCTATTGCCAAGGCAGGCTGGATGCCTACTGTTAATCTTACAGGTGGTGTAACAACCTCTACCAACTCACTGTCTTCTACGGGATGGGGATCGCAGATTAAGAGCAACGTGAATACAACACTGGGTCTGGGTGTGACGATGCCTATTTATGATGGTCGCACAACGAAGACTTCAGTGAATAAGGCGAAGATCCAGCAGCTGCAGGCACGTCTAAACCTTCAGGACGTTCAAAAAACACTCTACAGTGACATTCAGGGATACTGGCTGAACGCATGGACCAATCAGGAGAAATATAAGGCTGCTTCAAGCAGTGTGGAGAGTGCCCGTGAGAGCTATGACTTGCTGTCGGAGCAGTTCCGCTTAGGTCTGAAGAATATCGTAGAGCTGATGGCTGGCAAGGATAAACTGCTGGAAGCCCAGCAGAACCTGTTGCAGTCGAAGTACATGACACTCTATTACCAGCAGATGCTGAAGTTCTATGAGAATGGTGAGATGATTTAGAAATTGATAATAAGAAGAAAAGCGATATGAAAAAGGTTAATAAGAAAGTATGGTATGCCATCGGTGTGTTGGTTGTCATCCTCATTGCATGGTCAATGCTGAGAGGCGGTAAAAAAGAAGAGAAAGTCTCATTTGAGACGATAAAAGTAGAGAAGAAAAATATCCATACCTCAATCACTGCTACAGGTACGATTGAACCTGTGACATCGGTGACTGTCGGTACGCAGGTGTCGGGTATCGTATCGAAACTCTATGTCGATTATAATAGTGTGGTGAAGAAAGGTCAGGTGATTGCAGAACTTGATCGTACGAACTTGATCAGTGAACTGAACACCGCCAAAGCCAATCTGGCAAGCTCAGAGAGCAGTATGGCTTATGAGAAGGCTAATTATAATAGGTATAAGACACTTTATGACAAAGGACTGGTCAGCGCCGATGAGTATGAGAGTGCCCTGCTGTCGTACAGGAAGGCCATGGAGGATGTTAACACCAAGCGTGAGAGCGTGAAAAAGGCTCAGACAAACCTCGGTTATGCCACCATCACCTCACCGATTGACGGAGTGGTGCTTTCGAAGTCTGTAGAGGAAGGTCAGACAGTGGCTGCTTCGTTTAATACTCCGGAACTGTTCAGTATCGCCCAAGACCTGACAGACATGCGCGTGATTGCTGATATCGATGAGGCTGATATCGGTGGTGTGAAGGAAGGACAGCGCGTGAGCTTCACGGTGGATGCCTTCCCTGATGATCATTTTGAGGGACAGGTGACGCAGGTACGTCAGCAGGCAACTACTGAGAGTAACGTGGTGACCTATGAGGTGGTGATCTCTGCACCGAACAAGGATCTGAAACTGAAGCCAGGTCTGACGGCTAATGTCACCATTTTCACAATGGAGAAGAATGATGTGATGGCAGTACCTTCCAAAGCGCTCCGTTTCATCCCTACTGAGGCTCTCCTCGAGAAAGGACAGACCATCAGCGATTGCGAGGGCGATCACAAGGTATGGACTTTAGAGAATAATACCTTCAAGGCTCACAAGGTGGAGATCGGTACCTCTAATGGCGTCATGACAGAGATTATCAGCGGTATCCCCGAGGGGATGGAGATCCTGACCGATTTCACGATCAGTGGCGGCGCGGCACCAGAACAGGGCCAGCAGGCGGGCAATCCTTTCATGCCGCGTCCGAGAAATAATAACAGAAATGGCAATCAGTCCAAGAGATAATATGGAAGAAGAAAGAAAAGTAGTCATCGAACTGCAAAATGTGAAGCGCTACTTCCAGGTGGGCTCTGAGACTGTGAAGGCCTTGCGAGGTGTCTCGTTTAAGATCTACGAGGGTGAGTTCGTAACCATTCAGGGTACATCGGGCTCTGGCAAATCAACGCTGTTGAACCAGCTCGGCTGTCTTGATACCCCTACCAGTGGAGAATACTTCCTGGATGGCATCTCCGTGCGTTCCATGTCGAAGACGCAGCGTGCTCATCTCCGTAACCGTAAGATCGGCTTTGTGTTCCAGAATTACAACCTGTTGGCGAAGACAACAGCTGTTGAGAATGTGGAGCTGCCGCTGATGTATAACTCGTCATACAGTGCTTCCGAGCGTCGCGAGAAAGCAATCAATGCTTTGAAGGCTGTGGGATTGGGTGATCGGTTAGAGCATAAGTCAAATCAGATGTCAGGAGGACAGATGCAGCGTGTTGCCATCGCCCGTGCGCTGGTGAATGATCCTGCTGTATTGTTGGCCGATGAGGCTACAGGTAATCTGGATACCCGAACATCGTTTGAGATGCTGGTGCTGTTCCAGCAGCTCTATAAGCAGGGACATACGATTATCTTTGTGACCCATAATCCTGAGATAGCCGAATACTCGAGCCGTAATATCAACTTGCGTGACGGAAAGATCAGAGAGGATACTGTTAATACGAATATCAAGTCGGCTGCTGAGGCACTAGCCCAGTTGCCTGTTCCACAAGACGATTGATTTATGAATATATTGAATTTGTTTAAGGTGAGCCTGCGTGCCGTTGCCAACAATAAGATGCGCTCGTTTCTCTCGATGCTGGGTATCATCATCGGTGTTGCGGCAGTCATCATTATGATGAGTATCGGACAGGGCTCCAAGGAGAGCATCCGTGCCGAACTCTCTACGATGGGTACTAATCTGTTGACGATTCGTCCGGGTGCCGATATGCGTGGTGGCGTGCGTCAGGATCCGTCGGCGATGCAGACACTGAAGATGGCCGACTACGAGCGTATCTTACGTGAGAAGAAATTTGTCACGAAGGTGTCACCGGAGGTCACAGCCAGCGGCCAGGCCATCTATGGTAACAATAACACCAACTCCACGATGTATGGTGAGAGTGTCGATTACCTGGATATCAAACAGTGGAATATCGAGGAAGGTGAGTGCTTTACGGAGGAGGATATCAAGAAGGCTGCAAAAGTTGTAGTCGTTGGAACCACCATTGTGAAGGAACTGTTTGGCGAACATACCGATCCTATCGGCAAGACCATCCGTTTTAAGAGCATCCCCATGCGTATCGTCGGTGTGCTGAAATCTAAGGGATATAACTCATGGGGTATGGATCAGGACAATGTGATCATAGCCCCCTATACCACTGTGATGAAGCGTATTGCCGCCCAGACTTATTTCTCAAGTATCGTCTGCTCTGCTGTCACAGAAGAGCTGTCGGATGCTGCCATCGAGGAACTCACTCAGATTCTGCGTGGTAACCATAAGCTGAAGGATGATGCTGCCGACGACTTCACCATCCGTTCACAGGCGGAGATGATGGAGACCATGTCGAGCACAATGGACACTGTGACTATTATTCTGGTAGTGGCCGCTGCCTTCTCGCTGCTCGTGGCTGGTATCGGTATCATGAACATCATGCTGGTGAGTGTGACGGAGCGTACTAAGGAGATTGGCCTCCGTATGGCTGTTGGTGCCACAGGACCCGTCATCTCATTACAGTTCCTGATCGAATCAGTACTGATATCCGTGACAGGCGGTCTGATAGGTGTGTTAGTAGGCGTCGGTGCCAGCAGTGCCGTCTCTGCCTTCGGTATGCCGTCGAGTGTGCCGGCCTGGAGCATCTATGTGTCTTTCCTGGTATGTGTGTTCATCGGTGTGCTCTTTGGATATATCCCAGCCCAGAAGGCTGCTAACATGGATCCGATAGAGGCAATCCGACATGAGTGAACAGTTCGTCCTCATCAGCATGTCTTAGGGTAAAAAACGTTAAAAGCTGCATACAATTCACTGCTTTTGTTTTTTTTTATTATCTTTGCACTCTGTTAGGTCAGAACTACTCATTTTTTAAATTTAAAAGATATGGTAAACTACAAGGATTTAGGTCTCGTTAATACACGCGAGATGTTCAAGAGAGCAGTAGCCGGTGGCTATGCTATCCCCGCTTTTAACTTCAACACAATGGAGCAGATGCAGGCCATCGTGATGGCTGCAGTAGAGACAAAGTCTCCTGTTATCATGCAGGTTTCAAAGGGTGCACGTAACTATGCAAACGGCACGATCCTCCGTAACCTGGCAAAGGGTGCTGTAGAGTATGCAAAGGAGCTCGGTTGCGAGCATCCTGAGATTGTGCTCCACCTCGACCACGGTGACAGCTTCGAGCTCTGTAAGGAGTGTATCGACAACGGTTTCTCTTCAGTGATGATCGACGGTTCTTCACTGCCTTACGAGGAGAACATCGCTCTGGCAAAGAAGGTTGTTGACTATGCTCACCAGTTCGACGTAACTGTTGAGGCTGAGCTCGGTGTGCTCGCTGGTGTTGAGGATGAGGTTGCTGCTGCAGAGTCTCACTACACAAAGCCTGAGGAGGTTATCGACTTCTCTACCCGCACAGGTTGCGATTCACTGGCTATCTCTATTGGTACTTCTCATGGTGCTCACAAGTTCACTCCAGAGCAGTGCACACTGGTGAACGGCGTGCTCGTTCCACCGCCATTGGCATTCGACATCCTGCATGAGATTGAGAAGAAGCTTCCCGGATTCCCCATCGTGCTTCACGGTTCTTCTTCAGTTCCCATGGAAGAGGTCAACACCATCAACAAGTACGGTGGTCACCTCGAGGCCGCTATCGGTATCCCCGAGGAGCAGCTGCGTGAGGCTTCAAAGAGCGCTGTCTGCAAGATCAACATCGACTCAGACTCTCGTCTGGCTATGACCGCTGCTATCCGCAAGCACCTTGCAGAGCATCCTGGAGACTTCGATCCTCGTCAGTATCTGAAGCCCGCTCGTGAGAACATGAAGAAGATGTACATCCACAAGATTGTGAATGTGCTCGGTTCT
>ONAE01000105.1 GCA_900315695.1 uncultured Prevotella sp.
TTAAAAGGAATGAGCCCGGCGCAATACCGAGCTCACTACTATAGAGAGTTGAATAATTAATGTTTAATTTAATGTCCAACTTTTCGGGGTCACTTCAATTTCGCGAACCATTTTTTATGAATCATTGTTTGGGGTTGTCTATATTCTCGGCATTGTAACTTGCTGAAAATCAGAACTCGTTGTTCTTAAAAACCTATATGGCGACCTATATTGACTTGTGAAGCCGATGAATCATGTGTAATTTTGCAATGTCAAAGTTTTAACCAATAATTGCAAAAAATGAAAAAGAAAACCATCTTGTTACTGGCGACACTACTCATTACCGCCACTTCGTTTGCTGAGATTTCTCAGAATAAAAATTATGTACGCGTGAGCGGACCAGATCTCATTCAGCCCAATGGGCAGAAGCTGTATATCCAAGGCACCAATCTTGGCAACTGGTTGAATCCTGAAGGCTATATGTTTGGCTTCAGTCGTACCAATTCAGCCTGGATGATCGATCTGCTTTTCAAACAGGCAGTAGGTCCTGACTTCACCGCTAAGTTCTGGCAGACGTTTAAAGAAAACTACATCACCCGCGATGACATCCTGTTCATCAAGCAGCAAGGCGCCAACACCATCCGTCTGCCCTTTAACTATAAACTGTTTACCGATGAGGATTATATGGGACTCTCGTCACAACAGGATGGTTTTAAGCGTATCGACGATGTGGTAGCCTGGTGCAAGGAGGCTGGACTCTACCTGATTCTTGATATGCACGACTGTCCGGGTGGACAAACAGGTGATAACATCGACGACGGTCACGGTTACCCTTGGCTCTTCGAGAGTGAACCCAGTCAGCAGCTCTTCTGCAGTATCTGGAGAAAGATAGCTGACCGCTACAAGGATGAGCCAAGCATCTTAGGTTACGAACTGGCTAACGAGCCGATAGCCCATTATTTCGAGAACAAAGAAGAAATCAACCAACAGTTGGAACCGCTTTATAAACGTGCAGTAAAAGCCATCCGCGAAGTGGATCCTTACCATATCATCCTCTTAGGTGGTGCCCGTTGGAACAGTGATTTCTATATGTTCACCGACTGGACGTTCGATCAGAACATCATGTACACCTGTCACCGTTATGGCGGTGAGGCAACCAAGGAGGCTATCAAAGACTATATCGACTTCAGAGACAAGACCAATCTGCCAATGTATATGGGAGAAATCGGTCATAACACCGACCAGTGGCAGACTGACTTCGTGAAGGTGATGAAAGAGGTGAATATCGGTTATACGTTCTGGCCGTATAAGAAGATCGACGGTTCCTGTATGATGGGCATCCGTCGCCCGGAACTCTGGGATAGCATTGTGGTGAAATACAGTGAGACCCCACGCGGTACCTATAAGGAATGGCGTGAGGCCCGACCCAATCAGCAGCAGTTCAGGGAGCTGTTGATGCAATATGCGGAAAATAGCCGATTCAAGAACTGCCAGCCACAGAAGGACTATATCCAGACGATGGGACTGAAATAAGACATCCTTGTACTTCACTAAGCCGCTTTCAAAGTTAATATTTCTTAAAGAATGCCTCCACTAAGGGAAGGCATTCTTTTATTTCGTTTTATTTGATAACTTTGCAGATATTAACGGAGATAAATCTGTATATGCATTCTAGAACAATCAGTTGGAATAAGAACATGACAGTATGGATGAAAGTCTGCGCATTCCTTCTTTTGCTGGGCATGAGTGGCTTGAATTCCTACGCAGCCGATGATGATATCATAGAGTTTTTGGGCGACCGGTATGTGATCCATGTTGACAAGATGAATCCCGACAGCGAGATGACCTTGCTCGACGTGTTGAATACCTGTCCCGAATATCTGTCGATTCATGGAAAGAAGATCGACCAGGTCTATACCTTACGTATCGACAATATCGATCTCTATGTGGATGGTGAGACCTTCCTGGCAAATGTGAAGGCCCGCGAGATCGATTATATCCAGATCACCAACAATAGCTCTGTGGCTAAATCAGTGGCAGGCACGAAAGGTGTGATCGACGTGTATTACCGTCAGGATATCAAGACCGATGGTAAGGTAGCATTGTCAGGCAGCACCTACGGCAATGGGATGGCTTATGCCGATATCAAAGGCTCCACCGAGAAACTCACCGTGCAGGCCTATGCGCTGGCTCGTAGCTCCTACGGCAAGTCTTATCCCCTTGATGTCAATCGCATGACAAACCGCGATTTCGAAGAGAACCTGCATGTGAATCTCGACTGGAAGCTGAGTCCCAGCGACAGGCTCATCATCAGGAGTACCCAGAAGTTTGGCAACAAGAAGCTCAAGCTTTACAACCCTGGTCTCATCGACACCCGACCAGATTACAGACGTTATATCGGCATGGTCTTGTCTTACGCCCATACTTTCAGAAACGATGCCATTCTCTTTGCCGAGATTGGAGCCAACTACACGAACAACTCCAATAATCACGTTGGCTTTGGCGACAGCTTTCCCTATGGCTTCGTAGAGTTCAACACCCCGCTCTTTACTCCCGACCTCTGGCTGTTGATCGGTGCCGAGATGGACTACGAGAACACCTGGAATGTCGGAAAGAACCGTGAGCAGTACTTACTGACCGACTTCTATGCGCAGCTCGACTATACCCACGGCCCCTGGGTGCTCACCTTAGGTGACCGTTTCCGTATCATGAGCTTCTGGAATCGCCAGTACGACACTTCGGATCAGAGTCTGTGGTCACATAACCGCAACAACCACTCCTATCTGGCCAGCGTGGGCTATAGGGCAGGACGCAGCTTCTTCCAGACCCTGTTCACCCGCCGCTACTTCGTGCCGGAGGTCAACGATTTCATGGTCGATGAGACCTCACCGGTTACCGACCTGAGATATTCGGGCGACAGTTACCTCACGCCTCTAGTTCATCAGGGCGTGCTGCGCTATTCCTATCAGAAGAAGAACTTCTTCCTGCACTCCAGCGTGGAGGGCAACTGGTACAGCCATACGGCAGGTCCCAGACACATGCTGCTGGGCTTCAGAAACTCCATCTATTGGCACACAGGACCACTTGAACTGACCTTAGGTGCCAACTATTATCACCAGCACGTCAACTCTGGTGTAACGACCCCTTCCGACAACGACAACTTCGTGACCCTCAAGGCAGCGCCAGTCCTGAATCTGTCTCACGGATTCCGCCTGTCGTCCGTACTTCTCTACAGTAGCCGTCGCACCATCGACAATCAGCATGCCCATTTCTTTGCCACCGTTAAGGCCAACAAGCAGTTGGGCAGGAAGTGCAATGTCTTTGCTGAGTTCCACGATCTGGCAGGCTACGTCTCAGGCAACTGGCAGCAGCTTGGCGATCTCTATCAGAACCGCGCCTTGAGCATTGGTGCCACCCTCTATCCGTTCCGCAAATAAATAAATGATCAGATCAGCGAGAAGGCCACATCCATCATGTGGGTGAAGTTGTTCTGGCGCTCTTCGGCAGTAGTCACTTCCCCCGTGAGGATATGGTCAGAGATCGTGCAGATACCCAAGGCACGATTGCCTGAACGGGCTGCATTCATATAAAGTGCGGCAATCTCCATCTCTACTGCCAGCACACCCATGTTGATCCACTTGTCGTTGTGGGGATTCTCACTATAGAACACATCCGACGAGAACACGTTGCCCACCTTGTAGTGATAGCCCATCTGCTCGCAAGCCTCTACCGCCTTGCGGATCAGTCCGAAGTCGGCAATCGGTGCAAACGTACCGGGCAACTCATACTGGTCGGCATAGTGGCTGTTGGTGCAGGCACCCATCGCGATGGCCAGATCACCGATATGCAGGTCGTTGTTAATAGAACCGGCAGAGCCCACACGGATGATGGTCTTCACGCCGTAGAAGTTGTAGAGCTCATAGGTATAGATGCCGATAGAGGGCATACCCATACCGTGACCCATCACACTCACGCGTTTGCCTTTATAGGTGCCGGTATAGCCCAGCATCCCACGTACATTATTAAACTGCACCGCATCGTCGAGAAATTTCTCGGCCATCAGTTTCACACGCAGCGGATCGCCCGCCATAATGACAGTCTCAGCAATGTCGCCGAATTTTGCCCCGATATGGGGAGTAGGAGTTTTACTCATAAGCTTGTTGGTTGTTAGAAAACTTAAACTTTGTTGCAAAGATAGTAAAAATTGTGGATATTCCATAATTATTTCGTATTTTTGTGGCAGAATTATGGAATTCTAACTTATATTTTCACAGAAACATGAAGAAAATCTTATTGATGAGTATGGCACTGATGGCCACTTCGATGATGCATGCCCAAGGATTGCAGTATCCCAAGGCAGAGAAAGACGGCACCGTAGATGAATACTTCGGTGTGAAAGTGAGCGACCCTTACCGCTGGCTGGAGAATGACACCAGCGCGCAGACCACCGCTTGGGTAGAGGCTGAGAACAAGGTTACGAATGCGTATCTGCAGAAGATACCTTTTAGAGACAAGCTGCTGAAACGCCTCACCGAGTTGTCTGGTTATGAGAAGATCGGTGCACCGAGCAAGCATCACGGCAAGTGGTACTTCTCGCGCAACGACGGTCTGCAGAATCAGTATGTGATCTATGTGAAGGATCAGCTTGACGGTGAGGCCCGCGTGTTCCTCGATCCCAACAAACTGAGCAGTGATGGTACGGTGGCGCTGAAGTCGCTGAGCTTCTCTCACAACGGTCGCTGGGCTGCTTATGCCATCTCGCGCAGCGGATCCGACTGGCAGGAGTTCTTTGTGATCGACCTGCAGACGGGCGAGCTCACCAATGATCACATCGAGTGGGCGAAGTTCTCAGATGCCTCTTGGTTGGGCGACGGCTTCTACTACAGTGCCTACGACCGTCCTACGGAGGGTAAGGAGTTCTCGAATATGAATGCGGGCATGAAGATCTACTACCACAAGATCGGCACGCCTCAGAGCGACGATGAGCTGTTCTTCCAGAATCCCGCAGAGCCCATGCGCTTCTACGAAATAGAGGTGAACGATGAGGAGACCTTGATGTATCTCGTTGAGTCTGGTGCTGGTGCCGGCAATAATCTCTACGTGAGAGACCTGCGGAAGAAGGATGCCCTGTTTATCCAGATGACCAACGATATGGACTACCTGTATTCGCCCCTCTATAATGAAGGCGACTGCCTGTATCTCTATACCAATTTCGGTGCACCTAAGGGACGTATCATGACGGCCAACATCCATCAGCCTGGTGTGAACGACTGGCAAGTGCTGGTGCCTGAGCAGCAGAACGTGTTGAGCAGTGCCTCAGTGATCGGTCGCCAGCTGGTACTGACTTATTCGCAGGACGCCTGCGACCATGCCTTCGTCTATGATCTCGACGGAAAGATGCGCCATGAGGTAAAGTTGCCGATGGTGGGCAGTGTGGAATTCGTCGGTAAGGAGACAGAGCCCGAGTGCTTCTATACCTTTACCTCGTTCACGCAGCCCGGTACCGTTTATCGCTACGATATGACTACCAATCAGAGCACGCTCTATACACAGCCCAGCGTGAAGTTCCGCCTGCAGGACTATGAGAGTCGCCAGCTGTTCTTCCAGAGCAAAGACGGTACGCGCGTTCCTATGTTTATCACTTATAAGAAAGGTATGAAGCTCAACGGCAAGAATCCCGTCTATCTCTATGGCTACGGTGGTTTCAACATCTCTCTCACGCCTTATTTCTCTGCCAGTCGCATCCCGTTCCTCGAGAAGGGCGGCATCTATGCCCAGGTGAATCTGCGTGGTGGCAACGAGTACGGTGAAGCGTGGCATCAGGCTGGCACGAAGATGCAGAAGCAGAATGTGTTCGACGACTTTATCAGTGCGGCGGAGTATCTCATCCGTGAGGGTTATACCAGCAAGGAAAAACTGGCGATTGTGGGGGGCTCTAACGGCGGACTGCTGGTGGGAGCCTGCATGACTCAGCGCCCCGATCTCTTCAAGGTGGCGATTCCGGAGGTAGGCGTGATGGATATGCTGCGCTACCATAAGTTCACCATCGGTTGGAACTGGGCCAGCGACTACGGCACCAGCGACGACTCCAAGGAGATGTTCGAGTATCTGAAGGGCTATTCTCCGCTGCATAACCTGAAGCCCGGCACCGCCTATCCTGCAACGCTCGTCACGACAGCCGATCATGACGACCGCGTGGTTCCAGCTCACTCATTCAAGTTTGCTGCCACTTTGCAGGAATGTAACGACGGTCCGAACCCCGTGTTGATCCGTATCGACACCAAGGCGGGTCATGGCGGCGGCAAACCTCTTGCCAAAGTCCTCGAGGAACAAGCCGACATCTACAGCTTCATCCTCTACAACATGGGCATCTCCTGGTAAATAAAGGAAATGACAATGATGAAAATGAGAGATAAAGTGTTCTGGAAAAGAAATCCAGAACACTTTTTTCTAATCTAGTGGCTCATACATGAGGTAGCCCCAAGGGCCGTCAGTATCGCCGAAGCAATCGACACGATGACCTGAATCACAAACTTTGCAGTCTCTTTCTTCGTCATAACTCACCTCCTTTCTTTAAGGATTAATCACTGGAGGAATGTCGGTGCCTGAGTTACTATCACTGTTCTGGTTCTCACCGCCATTCTCGTTATCCTCAATATCCCCAGAGTCGCCAGAAGTCACTCGCTTCAGCACGTTGCCCTCCTCATCGAGACAGGTAATCTGGATAGAGGTGTTCTTCAGCTCGTCCTTCACATCCACATTCGGGGTGAAGATGATACGACGCACGCTGATCAGGTTAGCCTTCACGTCCTCCAGCTTCTCTACCGCCTTCGAGCGAACGCCGAAGCGCATCGTGCCAAGTCCGGGGAGTGGGATAGAGTGACCTTCGGTCGCCCAGGTGCGGATCACCTCGCCAGCAGCATCCCAAGCCGCCTTGATCACACCAGCGGAGATACCGCTGTGGGTAGCCGCTTCCTGGAACACCTTCTTCTCAGTGATAGGCACGTAGAGGTCGGGTCGCATCACGAACTTCTTACCAGGGTTCTTACCAATTTTCACTTCACGCAGTTGTGCAATAACTTTAATAGCCATAATTTTAATTAGTTTTTAAGTAGATGTTAATTTTAATGATTATAGT
>ONAE01000004.1 GCA_900315695.1 uncultured Prevotella sp.
GAGGCATTCTCCTGCCTCCACTTGGCATCGTCAACGAACGTGGAACGCTCACCTGACTGGTTCGCCTCCAAAAACTGTACTGCTTTTGACTTCATATATGCTGCAAAATTAAATATATTCTTTTAATTTTGCAACTTTTAAGTTGCGTTTTTGTATTCTTATATGTCATTTTTGCCGAATAGGACAGTCCATCGGCAATTATTGCCTTTGCCTGCTGCCATTTCTTTCCCTTTGAGCCTAACAGTTTTGGATCAGCCATCAGTTCATGGTAGCGTCTTTGGGGGACATCCGGGCCTCCAAGTGGTTTCGGTGACAACGACTGCAAGTACGGAACTTCAAGTATTCCACAACAGAGAATCACTGCATATCATATTGAGAATTAGTAAATTATAAAAATTAAAAATATATAGAGACGGACTACCACAGGCTATCACAAAGTATGTCCTTCGGAGCAACTCATAATCTGGAGGTCCCTGGTTCAAGCCCAGGCTGGTCCACACGGAAAATCAGAGAGTTACGAATAATTCGTAACTCTCTTTTTTTTACCTGCTTGAATCCGTAGGCAGATGCATCACAAATCGGGCACCAGAGAGCGAGCTACAGTAAGACCTATACCCGTACCGTCATAGTATTCATCAGGCTCGACTGAAACACTCAATTCTGCCCGTGTCTTCTGCTCAGGCTGAATCACTCTTATTTGTAAACTTCGTCTTCATCAGGATACAGGTACCAGTCTTTTGCTTTATCCTTGTTTTCTGCCCATTCGCCAAAGGAATGTTCAAACGTTCGATAAGCTCCTCCACGAGCACCTTGTTTTCTGGTTCCGATAGCCACAGCGTGAAGCGGCCAACGGAATGTACTGTTAGGGACGCATAATACCCACGGAAGATTCTTGGTTTCTACATCAGGATGCGGAAAGAGTACCTGAGCCGAATTATAATTATAGGTATGTATTTCCCACTTGCCACCATTGTAGTCCAAAAGGATAAAGGGATCTAAGTCAAGCTGCGAGAGGTAATTCACATCCACGTTCTCCTTAAAGGTCACAATATATGTCAACTCACGAGGAATGAATCTCCCATAGGTGTCATTCTTCACATTCGAGACATTATATCTCTTACGTGTTACTAAACCATAATCCATGTTAATATTATCACCTGTAGCCCAGTGACCATCTGCAAACAGATTGATCACTGCATCATTAATCAGACCTTTCAGCAGAAGATCCTTTTCCTTGATAAACGTACGCATCTGATCAGGGAGCTCAACGCCTCTAACCACATCAAACGAGGCATTATCAACTGTTTTCACAGATTCAATATCATCATATCTATAACCAAAAAGACGCATGGCTGAAGCCATTTGCTTCACACCTCCGACTGCAGCCAACTGGACGTTGATGCGAACCTCTCGCTCATCAGAACGCTCCATCGAGATGCGTAATGCAATGTCATTATAATCATAATCACCCAGATCGGGAAATTCCTCTTCAAACAAGTAAGTATAGATCTGTGGCTGGTAGATATAGGGCATCTTCTGTTTATTTGCAATAGGATGGGAGAAATTAACGACATCAGCTGCTTTTGGATCAAAAGGCACTACCGTATAATTATCCTCGAAATCAATAGCTGCGGCATAAAGCAAATCCTGCGTATTGGGATAGGTAATAGACATCGAAACCACGCTCCTTTCAGAAGCATAGGCCTCACCTACTATCAAAGCCGATGAGGATTCTACAGGATTGCCTGAAAAAACACGAATCCGCTCAATGTCCTCCAAATCAGAGACATCCACCGCCAGTATTTGTTTTTCACACAACATCCAATCATGATTCTTAGCCGCATCGGGAACAGGAGACAGATCTTCTACTAATTCTTCATACTTCTGTTGGTCAAACATATTACGGACACAGCTAGACAATAACATCGTCAAGCAACAAAAAGGAACCAACATCTGCCACTTATTATACCTCATACCTATGTTCTTTTTATGTTGCAAAAATAAAGAATATAACTAAATAACACCTTTTTTTTGCAAACGATTACGACCCATTTAATATTCTTTAACTCAAGAAACTACCATCCTATGATTATTTTGCGTACTTTTGCATCATTATACATAATAGATTTAATTTTGTTTTTAAGAAACAATCTTTTAATTAAGGTAAGGATAAACAATCGTTAAAAAGGAAAAGTATATGAAGAAGTATTTGATGACAGGAATTGCCGCATTAGCTCTGGGCGGTATTATTACAAGCTGTTCCCACGACATGGATCAGTACAAAGGGGGAAACACGACAGAGAACATTAAGAAGACTTATGAAAATGCATTCGTTGAGACCTTTGGACAGCCAGCTGCTACTCAAACATGGGGCTTCGGCTCAGCAACTGTTGCTGGGACAAGAGGTGGAACACGTGCTAATCCGGGCGAAAATTATCCTGCCACCCATAGCTATCAAGATGCAAGTGGAGCTGTGATTGCTGGTGCTAACATGAACCACAATGAGTGGGCTGATCCCAGCAAGGAATTCGGAGGATGGGTTGTGCCCGATGCTCTGACAGAAGGACAGAAACTTCGTGTTCAGAAGTATTTCCAGGCTAATCCCAACCTCTCTTACGAAGATCCTCATTTCCGTCATTTCTTTATTCAGCAGGTTTATACTGGTGGTACCAATCCTCCTGAGACTGGAAACAAGGAGTCAACCAAAGCTGCAAACGGTCAAGTTCATGCCGGCTCAACCTTAAACCAGTTGACAGTGGGTGAAGCCTGCTCGCATATCAATGATTTCAATGCAGGAACTTGCTCTAAAAGCAATGTGCTGGACAATGGCAGTACTGTGAATAACGGCACCTACCATGAGGACCAGATTACGCTGATGGTGAATGTTTACGACACCTCTTGCTTCGGTTATCATGAGACTGGCGGTAGCAACGTGAAGGGTGTTATCAACCATAACGATAAGATGGCATTGGTAAGTGCAGCCGTCATCGACTCATGGGCTGCTGCTAACGGCAATCCTGGCGAGGCTGTCGTTGACAAGTGGAACCGTTCGTTCATGGGCTTCGACTATGAGTTGCTCCCTGAGGAGGACATCATTCCTGAGAATCCTACATACGCTAAATTTACTGATGTTCCTGCTTATAACAACATCCAGTATGCTTGGGACGGCACAAATGTGATAGAGATTAAAGCTACTCCTGAGGCTTCAGAAGCAGAAGAAGTAGATATCACTGCCACTTTTGCACAAAATGCTCAAGGAAATAATGCCACATGCACATATGATAATGGTAAAGTTGTCTGCACTTTCAATAATCAGTATTATTCTTCTATTACAAGAACCAATTCAACGGATTGGTCTTCGTACAGTAAGATGGTGATGGAGTTTGATGAAGCAAGTACTATCAGTGGAGAACTTGATTGTAATGGCGCAAAAGCAGGAATAGCAATAGGTGCCACCAGCGTAGAAGTGGCTTTCAATGGCGCCCAATATTACAATAGTGTTGTTCTTACAACCACTAACAATTCAACTGGTACGCTCACCATCAAGAAGGTTACCTTGGTGAAAGAAGCCTATACTCCTGATGCTTCTGTAACATACTACGACCCCAATGGCTATCTTCTCGGTGATGATAATAAGATTATGTTCTACAGCAGCTCTAACACCAACCAATATGGTGGTACTATCATTGACCTCTCTGAGAATGATATGAAGACCAGTCAAGACGGCAAGACCTGCCTCAACCTGGTTAAGTTCAAGGAGCTCGCCGATGGTGGCTATCATCCCATCAGCACTGATCTGAAGAAGTGGGTGAAGTGGGAGGCTGCTTGCGATGGCTATTACAGCGACTGGATCGTTACACTGACCGAAGCTAAGAGAATTAGTAGCGGTGATGGTGGCGATGACGGCGATGACGATGACGAAAACGGCGAGATTGAGAAAGTCCGCGTGATTGCTGAAGATTTGACGCTGTCTGACTATGGTAAGGACTTCGACTTTAATGATGCCGTATTCGATGTTATTTGGAACAAAACTGCGGGTACTGTTTCTGTTAAGGTTCTCGCTGCTGGTGGTGAGCTGACGATGTATATTGGTGGTACAGCAGCTGGTGTTTCAGATGTCAAAACTGTTAATGAATTGTTCAAAGAGGCCAACCCAGATAAGAATATTACAGAAAAGACAATGATCAATACCGCTCCAGGCCGTCATACTGAGTATAAACCATTTACATTACCCTTAGAAAAGGACTGGTGGTCAGGTAACACCATTGAGCAGATTGCCAAGAGTATTTATATCCGTGTTATGAAATCTGGCGAACTGATAACTCTGAGTGCCGATCAAGGTAAAGCAGCCAGCAAGATTGCCGTTGGTACCGATTATGAATGGTGCGATGAGCGCGAGGATGTTGATGAAAAGTTTGGTGGCAAGTTCAGCGAGTACGTTGGAGGAGCACATTCTTGGAACACTTGGTACAAGTAAAATTACATCAAATACTTATATACAAATTAACCGAGGAGGTGTCTGCGTGAGCAGGTGCCTCTTTTTTTATGGAAAAGCTTTGTAATGTGCATATAAAGTTATATCTTTGCGACAAGTCGCGAAGATAGGCTGCATCTCGGAAATGCAAAAAAAACGGGTTTTATTTTGCATTTCACTCAATTTGCACTATCTTTGAGCTACGCTCGAAGGTACTCACGCTCGGATTTTCTCAAATAAATTTGGAAAATCTCTCACTTATTCGTACCTTTGCAGGCAATATGGTACTGAATTATATTTGGATAGCGTTTTTCATCATCGCCTTTGTGATTGCGCTGGTGAAACTGGTGTTTCTGGGAGACTTCGATGTGTTCCCAGCAATGATGGATTCTACGTTTTCATCGTCAAAGACAGCCTTTGAGATCTCTTTGGGACTCACAGGCGTGTTGTCACTCTGGCTCGGCATCATGAAGATTGGCGAGAAGGGAGGCATCGTGAATGTATTGGCCAAGGTGCTGAGTCCTGTCTTTGTGAAGTTGTTCCCAGACATTCCCAAGGGGCATCCAGTAACGGGCTCGATCTTTATGAACATTGCCGCCAACATGCTGGGACTGGATAATGCCGCTACGCCACTTGGTCTGAAGGCGATGGAGCAGTTGCAGGAGCTGAACCCCAAGAAGGATACAGCCACCAACCCGATGATTATGTTCCTGGTGCTGAACACCAGCGGACTGACGCTGATACCTATCTCTATTATGGTGTATCGTGCCCAGATGGGTGCAGCACAGCCTACTGATATCTTCATCCCCATCCTGCTGGCCACCTTCTTCTCTACGCTGGCAGGTATCATCATCACCAGTCTCTACCAGAAGATCAACCTTCTGAACCGCACGATGCTGCTCACTCTTGGCGGTGCAGCCTTAGTAGTGGCAACGATTATCTGGGGCTTCGGACAGATGGACTCGCTGTTGATGAATAAGGTGAGTACCACTTCTGCCAACATCCTGCTGATGACGATTATCATCGCTTTCATCGTGGCAGGCATGCGCCACAAGGTGAATGTGTATGATGCCTTTATCGAAGGTGCAAAGGAGGGCTTCACTACAGCAGTGAGGATCATCCCCTATCTGGTGGCTATCCTCGTTGGAATCGGCGTTTTTCGCGCCTCAGGCGCGATGGACATGCTGATCGACGGCATCAGATGGGGTGTGGAAGCCTGTGGTGCGAACAGTGATTTTGTGGGGGCTCTGCCTACAGCACTGATGAAGCCCCTGTCAGGCAGCGGAGCACGAGGTATGATGGTGGATGCGATGACAACCTATGGCGCTGACTCATTCATCGGACGATTGAGTTGTATCTTCCAAGGGTCAACGGATACCACCTTCTATATCCTTGCTGTCTATTTCGGCAGCGTTGGTGTGGTGAAGACGCGTCACGCTGTGGCTTGTGGACTCCTGGCAGATCTTGCTGGCGTCATCGCAGCCATCGCTATTGCATACTTATTCTTTGGATAGACTATGGCAAATCTGAAATCATTAGCAAAAGACACAGCCATTTATGGGCTCTCGAGTATTGTAGGCAGGTTCCTGAACTATCTGCTGGTGCCGCTCTACACCTATTATATGCCTCACGATACGGGCGACTATGGCATCAGCACGAACATCTATGCCTATACAGCACTGATTCTGGTGATATTGACATTCGGCATGGAGACAACGCTGTTCCGTTTTGCCAACGATGAGAGGTATCAGTCTGATACTGTTTTCTCGACAGCCTTCGCTACCGTTGGCTCGCTAACAGCAGTATTCCTGTTGCTGATATTCGGTTTTATCGGCCCAATAAGCGATGGATTGGGCTATTCTGAGCATCCTGACTATCTGTTGATGATGGCAGTAGTGGTGGCGCTCGATGCCATTCAGGCTCTTCCTTTCAGTTATCTGAGATACCAGAAGCGAGCCATTCGTTTTGCTTCGCTCAAGATGCTGTTCATCCTGATTAACATCGGCTTGAACGTGATCTACTTTGTATTGCTGGGCAAGACATCGGTATTCTACGTGTTCTTTATCAATCTGCTGTGTACAGGCCTGATCACCTTCTTCTTCCTGCCCGACTTACTCCGCATCAAATGGAAGTTTGACGGCAAGTTGCTCAGAGAGATGCTCAGCTACTCGTGGCCCATATTGATTCTGGGTATTGCGGGCATTCTGAATCAGGTGGCCGATAAGATCATCTTCCCACTGGTTTATCCTGATGAGGAACAGGCAAACATTCTGCTAGGCGACTACGGCTCGTGTGTGAAGATCGCAATGATTATGGCGATGATTACGCAGGCTTTCCGCTATGCCTACGAGCCCATCGTCTTTGCCAAGTCGAAGGATGCCGACAAGACAGAATACTACGCCACAGCGATGAAATTCTTCATTATCTTTACGCTGCTGGCCTTCCTCTGTGTGATGGGTTGGATGCCTGTACTTAAATATATCATAGGTGAACAGTATCGCGAAGGTCTTGGTGTGGTACCTATCGTCATGATGGCAGAGATCTTTATGGGCATCTACTTCAACCTGTCGTTCTGGTACAAGCTCATCGACAAGACCATCTATGGGGCGTGGTTCTCGTTGGCAGGCTGCATCGTGCTATTTGCCGTAAACATCCTGCTGATCCCCACATACGGCTATTGGGCTTGTGCCTGGGGAGGCTTTGCAGGCTATGGCACAGCGATGGTGCTGAGCTATATCATCGGCCAGAACAAGAATCCTATCCCCTATCCGATGAAGAGCATCGCTCTTTACTTCGTGATAGCGATGGTGGCTTTCGGCCTGATGAAATGGGGAGAAACGTATCTTCCGACATGGGGTTCGTTCATATTCAGCAATCTGATGATCATAGGCTTTGTTGTCAAGATTATTAAATCAGACCTGCCACTTTCCAGATTTAAATCTAAAAAGTGCTAGTATTAATAGTAGCAATTGCTAGCATTAAATGTAGCAAAAAAAAGAATTAATAATAGATATTATATGAAGAAACTGCTTTTATTACTTTTCATCAGTAATTTTTCACTGCTCACTGCTCAGGCCGATGAGGGTATGTGGACATTGTACAACCTGCCTAATGCCGTCTATGAGACGATGAAACAGGAGAACTACGAGTTACCTTACGGGGCACTGTATCAAGGCGATGATGCCATCAAGAACTGCGTAATCAACTTTGGCGGCTATTGCTCTGGTGTGGTTGTATCGCCTAATGGACTCGTGTTTACCAACCATCACTGCGGTTTCGAGGCCATCCGCTCCCACTCCACCGTTGAGCACGACTATATGCTGAATGGCTTTGTGTCAAACTCCTACGAAGAGGAATTGCCTAATAAGGACCTCTTTGTGAGTTTCATGATAGAACAGAAGGATATCACAGCCTATCTCGACAGTCTGGGACTCAACAAGATTACAGAAGGTAAGCGTAGCCATTTTGTAGATTCCATCGAGAATGTGATGCTCAAGGAGATTGAAGCCAAGGACTCAACCCTACGTGTGGAAATCAAGCCCTACTATGAGGGAAATGCCTATTATCTGACCACCTATCGCGACTATAAGGATGTGCGACTGGTGTTTGCCCTACCAAAGTCGATGGGTAAGTTTGGTGGCGAGACAGATAACTGGATGTGGCCTCGTCAGACTTGCGACTTCAGCGTATTCCGCATCTATGTGGATCCCAAGACTGGTGGTCCTGCTGAGTATTCAAAGGATAATGTACCGATGAAACCGAAGAAATGGGCGCCTGTATCACTCCAAGGCTATGTGCCTGGTTCGTTCTCGATGACCATCGGCTATCCTGGTTCTACAAGTCGTTACCTCTCGAGCTACGGCATCAAGGAGCGTCGCGATGCAGAAAATGAGCCCCGCTATAAGACCCGTGAGGTGAAACAGAACATCATGATCCGCCACATGCGTGCTGATGAGGCTGTGCGTATCAAGTACGATTCTAAGTACGCTCAGAGCTCAAACTACTGGAAGAACTCCATCGGAATGAACAAATGTATCGATTCCATTGGACTGATTCAGCAGAAAGCAGCCTATGAGGAGAAAATTCGCCAGTGGCAGGACTCAACGGGCTTCCTGAAAGGTAAACTGGATTTCAAGCTGTTGGAGCGATTCTACGCCAAAGAGTTCAACGCAATAAAAGCACTGACCTATTTCTCAGAGACTTTCGGAAGACGCAGTGCTGATGAGCTCACCAGGCGTGCCTATCGTGCACACAACGGTTCAATCGTCAAAGGTGATTCAAGCAAGCAGAAAAAGCAATACATCGAGTTTGAGGACAACAGCGATCAGTGGGACGAGGCTACTGATAAGGAGATTATGGCAGCAGCTATGAAGTTCTATCGCGAGCAGGTGGAGGAGAAATATCTGCCTGACTTCTATCAGATTGTGGATCGCGACTTTGGTGGCGACTATCAGAAGTATATCGACTATCTCTATAAGAAGTCGCAGCTCATGAAGAACGGCAAGAAAATCTATATCAACAAGAAGAGTTTCCGCAAGGATCCAGGCGTAGCTTATGGCGAGAGCCTCAACAATCTTCTGTTCAGTCTGATGGATGAGGCAACCGAAGTCTATGATTCCATCGCTATCCAGGAGCGTTATCTCTGTGCTGCCAAACTGCGTATGGAGGAAGATATGCCAAACTACAGCGATGCCAATTTCACCATGCGACTCTCTTACGGACAGGTAGGTGAATACCTGTTGGGAGGTAAGCCTTCTGGCTACTACACCACAGCGGAGAGCATCGTAGAGAAGATGAAGCAAGGTGAGGCTGGTATCATCGACTACGAGGCAGAGCCTGTCATGAAGGAGTTGCTCTCAGTGAAGGACTTCGGCAAATATACTGATAAGACCACAGGTAAGATGCACCTTTGCTTCCTTTCAAACAACGATATCACAGGAGGCAACTCTGGTTCGCCGATGTTCAACGGCAAGGGCGAGCTGATAGGCTTGGCCTTCGACGGCAACTGGGATTCACTGTCATCAGACATCTTCTTCGATCGCCAGCTGGCCCGTTGCATTGGCGTTGACATCCGTTATGTGCTTTACATGATGGAGAGTTGGGGCAAGGCCGATCGCCTGCTGAAAGAGATCAATGCTCAGTAAATCATAATAAGTGCCACTTATTGCGCAATAAGTGGCACTTATTTCTCAATAACCATCACTTATCTAAAACTATAGTAATGAAGAAAACCAGCTTACTCCTTTTATCATTTATCTGCCTTCTCATTCAAGCAGAGGCCCAGTCTATGAAAATCGACCTGAGTGGTACTTGGTTATTCGCCTTGGATCGCGAGGGAAACATCAAACCTGACGCTATTCTCACAGAGACAATCCAACTCCCAGGAACGACTGATACGAACAAAAAAGGCGATTTCACCGCAAAAAGCGAAGAGACGACCCATCTCACACGCCCTTGGTCATATAAAGGCAAAGCCTGGTATCAGCGCGAAGTGGAGATTCCCCTTAGCTGGAAAGGGAAGCCTGTATATCTCTTCTTGGAGCGCACGAAGCCATCAGAGGTTTATATCGACGGAAAACGCGTTGGCTCATCGAATGATATCTCCACACCACAGGTGTTCAATCTCACCAAAGCGGTAAAACCAGGCAAGCACCAACTGACTATCATGGTGGATAACGGTAGTGGGGTGCCAGAACAGATTTATGCCAACAGTCATGCTTATACGGAGGATACCCAGACCAACTGGAATGGCATTATCGGAAGAATCGAGCTTTCAGACACTCCTCCTTCGACTTCACAGATAAAGAAGATTCACCCCAACTTCAAGAACTTCCACATTGAAGGTCAGCATTTCTATGCCAATGGGCACCAGCTATTTCTTCGTGGCAGACACGATGCCTGTGTGTGGCCACTGACAGGACACGTGGCGATGGATATCGACTCCTGGCGAGAATATTTCGGTACTTGCGAGGCCTATGGTCTGAACCATGTGCGTTTCCACTCCTGGTGTCCCCCTGAAGCCGCCTTCGCAGCAGCAGATGAATACGGCATCATCCTACAGCCAGAACTTCCTTTCTGGGGTGACTTCAACGACAAGGATTCGGTGCTCATGAAGTTCCTTCATAAAGAGGGCGAGAATATCCTGCGGACCTATGGTCATCATCCTTCCTTCCGGATGTTCGCACTAGGTAATGAACTTTGGGGAAATATCGATAAAATGGCCGAATTCATCAGCGATTTCCGTCAGATAGCACCAGATAAGGTCTATACCTTCGGCTCCAACTACTATCTGGGCTATCAGGGCGTGAAACCAGGCATGGACTACTTTACGACCTGTCGTGTAGGTGGCGAAGGCTGGGGTAACTACAATACCCATACACGTGGTTCGTTCTCATTTGCCGATGCAGCCGATGGTGGCATGATCAACCATTTCTACCCCAACACGATGATGAACTTCGAGGAGGGCTGTAAGCTCGCTTTCCCTGAAGGTTGTGCATGGACCAAGGCAGTACCTGTCATCTCGCATGAGACAGCACAGTTCCAAATCTATCCAGACTTCGATGAAATCAAGAAATACACAGGCACACTCTATCCTTATAATATGGAAGTGTTCCGCTCACGATTGGAGAAGACAGGTATGCTGGATCAGGCAAAAGCCTTCCATCGGGCAAGCGGAGCTTGGTCGCTACAGCTTTACAAACAGGATATCGAAATGGATCTGCGCACTAAAAATATGGCAGGCTTCCAGCTTCTTGACCTGCAGGACTACCCTGGGCAGGGCTCTGCCTACGTTGGTATCCTTGATGCTTTTATGGATCCGAAAGGACTTTGTACAGAAAGGGAGTGGCGCGAGTGGTGTGCCCCAGTGGTACCACTTCTGGTAGCAGATCGCTTCTGTTTTACCAAAGAAGAGGGCATTCATGCATGGATTCAAGTAGCAAACTATAGTGGAACATCTCTGAATGGCAAGACACTTAGCTGGGAACTTTCTGAAGTTAATGGGGCACCTTACTCAAAAGGTCAAATGATATTACCCTCTACAGAGGGGCTCTTCACCGCAGGTGAACTTAAGGTTGATCTCTCTGCCTTTGATAAGCCCACCAAACTACAGCTCTGTCTGACGATAGAAGGCACAGAGTACTTTGGTGTACCTTACCATAACACATACGACCTCTGGGTTTATCCAGCCTGGAGCGACTTGAGCAAGCTCGAGAGTATGGTGACAGTAGCGACAGAACTCGATGAAATCGCCATCAATCAGTTGGAAAAAGGTAAGAGTGTGCTACTGATGCCTGAAGCAACAGACCTCTGTGTAGGGGGATTGTTCCAGACAGACTATTGGAACTATCGTATGTTCAAGACTATTTCTGAGGGCAACAAGAAGCCTGTCTCACCAGGCACACTGGGCATCCTGACAGATCCAACCCACCCGATTTTCCGCAGCTTCCCCACAGAGGAGCATACCAACTGGCAATGGTTCCCTGTGATTAAAGCCAGTCATCCGATGATGCTTGATAACACCAGTAAGGATTATCGTCCGATTATTCAGGTGATCGACAACATCGAACGCAATCACAAACTTGGTCTTATCTTTGAATTCACAGTAGGAAAAGGTAAACTTCTCGTCTGCATGGCAGACCTTGAGAGTGCGGCATCCTATCCTGAAGGACGCGCTTTCTACCGAAGCGTACTTGAATATATGGTCTCGGACGACTTTGCCCCCAAGACGCACATCACGCTTGATGATTTCCGGAAGCTCATGACCACCCCCGTCATAGAAGGCAAGATCGGCGAACTGAACAACATCTCACCATATTAATATATAAAAGCTCTTGAAGTTGAACTGGATGTCATTTAGGGCGTTACCAATCTTCGAGAAAGACAAAAATGGATGATAAACGCTATATCCAAAGCCTCATTAAAGAAGGCGAACATCAGCAACAGGATTTTAAATATCGTGTTTCTGATGCGATGAAATTGGCAAAATCAGTATCAGCCTTTGCTAATACTGATGGTGGGCGACTGTTGATAGGCGTTCGCGACGATGGCAATATGTCGGGTGTTCGCGATGAGGAGGAAATCTATATGATGCACCAAGCAGCCTATCGCTATTGCCGTCCGCAAGCCAGCATCAAGTTTGATACCTATCATGTTGAGGGACGAACCATCGTTATTGCTACTGTTCTGCCATCTGCCAAGCGTCCCATCTGTGTTATCGGTGATGAAGGTCTTCAGCGTGCCTATATCCGTATTGCCGATGAGAACATCGTGGCCTCTCCCGTTCATCTAGCCATCTGGCGTGAGGCACAAAAGCCACAAGGTACCATGATGACCTATACAGACACTGTTCGCAAACTCATTGACACCCTAAAAGGGCAACAACTCACCCTAAACCAACTTGTCCGCCTCTCAAAAATCCCTCGCTATAAAGTCATCTCCCTCCTGGCTCGCCTCATCCGCTTCCACGTGGCCAGATGGAAATACACCAATCAGCAGTTCTTGTTCAGTATAGAATGAAAAAGCCCCGTTTCATCGGAGCTTTTTCATTATTTCTTCTTCTTTCGAGGTTTGCGCATCGCCCAGCCTTCTTCTGAGAAGTCGGGCTCTTCGCCTTTGAAACCTCGCAGAGGTTTGTTTATCAAATCACGCCAATTTTCTTTCTTCTGACGCTTGGACTTTGATTGCGATTTGCCTTCAGGTGCCTTTCCACCCTCATCCGCATCATTACACCTTACCGTTCTACCTTTATATCTGATACCAGACAATTGGATCATCACTTTCTTGGCATCCTTTTCCGGCACCTCGAAATATGAGATAGTATCTAACAGGTCGATATGTCCCACCTCCTGGCGACCACCCACAAAGCGATTCAGCGTCTGCATCAGTTCACCTGGGTAGAATCCATCTCGTCTGCCAAGGTTGATAAAGAGTCGCTTATAGCCCTTTGCAGCCTTATTCTGCAGTTTCTGCTTATCACTCTGGGGCTTCTTTTCCTTCTTTGGTACCACCTTTTCAAGTTCTGGAGCATCTGCATAGTAAGCCAAGAACTTTCCAAACTCCATTGATACAATCTTCTTAATCAGATCATCCTTGTCGATATACTCGAAGAAACGGTTGATATCCTGAATGAAAGGAGCAATCTCCTCGTCATCTACATCGGTCTTTACGATTTGATCCATCACCTTATAGAGCTGTTTCTTACAGATCTCTTCAGCCGATGGAATCTCGGCCTGCACGAACTGTTTCCCTATCTCTTTCTCGATGTTACGGATCTTGAACTTCTCACGACTATGAACGATAGAGATAGAGGTTCCCTTCTTACCAGCACGTCCTGTACGACCAGAACGGTGGGTATAATTCTCGATATCATCGGGTAATCCGAAGTTGATGACATGCGTCAGGTCATCCACATCCAGTCCTCGTGCAGCCACATCTGTAGCCACGAGCAACTGTGTCAAGTGATTGCGGAATTTCTGCATCGTGAGATCACGCTGCTGCTGGGAGAGATCTCCATGCAGAGATTCGGCATTATAACCGTCTTTAATCAGTTTATCAGCTATCTCTTGCGTCTCTACCTTCGTACGGCAGAAAATGATGGCGAAGATACGGGGATAGAAATCTACGATACGCTTCAGCGCCAGGTATTTATCCTTGGCATTCACCATATAATAGATGTGATTCACATTCTCTGCACCCTCATTACGACTACCAACCACAATCTCTTTGTAATCATGCAGATAGGTCTTCGCCACACGCTCCACCTCCTTACTCATCGTGGCAGAGAACATCAGGGTACTATGTTCAGCAGGCAGCGACTCGAATATCTCATTGATACTGTCGGAGAAACCCATATTCAGCATTTCATCGGCCTCATCCAGCACAATATTGCTGACCAGATCAAGATGTACCTTTCCACGATGCATCAAGTCAATCAGACGTCCTGGGGTAGCCACGATGATCTGCACACCTTTCTTCAAGGCACGCATCTGGGGCTCAATGGCAGCACCACCATAGACGGCTTCCACATGCACACCATCGATGTATTTGGCAAAATCGCGTAAATCGTCGGCAATCTGCAGACACAACTCACGCGTGGGAGAGAGTACCAAAGCCTGTGTATCTCTGAAAGAGGTATCAACTCTTTGCAAAAGCGGGATACCAAAGGCAGCGGTCTTGCCTGTACCCGTCTGGGCCAGGGCAATCACATCCGTCCGATTCCCTAATAAATAAGGTATCACCTCCTCCTGTACAGGCATGGGCTGCACAAATCCCACCTCCTCGATGGCTATGCGAATCTCCTCGCAGATGCCTAACTCTTCAAATGTCTTCATCAGATTTCTTCTATTTTGCTGCAAAGATACCTCTTTTTATTGGATGCGACAAGCGATTATCCCAAAAAAGAATTCCTTTTTGGTAAAATAGCAAAACTTACCTAGTCATGGGTCCCCACGATTACTCCGCCCTCGGGCCTTGCGACAAAGTTCTGCACCAATTCTCCCATTTTGTCGCTGATTGCTGCTCTTGTCGCCACAACATCAGGCAAAAGTCCGCAAGATATTTGCCCTCCTCCCAAAATAGCCATACCTTTGCACCGTCAAAAGGACAATAAATCAACAGTATAAACATTAAAAATTTATAAGATTATGACACAGAAGAATGAAATGAGCGCACGCGCTCTCACAATGGAAGAGATGGAGAATGTAAACGGTGGTCGTGTTGATCGGAGAAGACTTACTCACCGTACCATTGGCTACTAATATCAATAACATATTGATATGCCAAAATAAATGAGGAACTGTGCTGAAACAGTTCCTCACTTTTATGTATGACAGCTGTATAACTCAGACACCTTACCCTGTAATCGTAGCAAGATACTCCGCTGCAGTCATCACGGGAAGTTTCGAAGCCGCAAAATCCTTGCCGTTTCGTGTGATGATTACATCAGCTTTAGCCTTTACAGCTGTATAATATTGCATTGCATCCTCAAAATCATTAAATTGAGAGGCCAACGAGTCATCAACAGTTCGCTCGTTAGTAGTAGCAACACGTGAAAGTTGGCGGAAGTTTGACAACAAATTGCGTACTCCTTCTGGACCGTGTTTTCGCAGTAAAAAGGAAGCAGTGGAATATGTCATTGGTGAAACAATGAGTTGCACTTGTTTGTTGTAAGCCATAGTGAATAAACGAACTGCATCGTGACAGAAAGGTTCACGACGCTCCAAAACATCCACAACGATATTGGTATCTAGGAACAAACGTTTCATTTGTATTTTTGCTCTAAATAATCGTAATAGGCTTCGCGGGCATTTAAATCCTCGTCGGGCACACTCTCCCCAGCACCTAACAGACTGAGTACTACATCAGGAACTGCTTGCTCTGTAGTATTCTTACTACTACCAACAAAGCGAACAAGGAAGTTCTCAATAACCGAGGTTAGGTTTAACCCTTGCTGCTGCGCATAGGTTAAAGCTTGCTGATAAAGTTTTGAGTCAATAGTTACTTCCATAACAACTTCATTTATTTATTCCGCTGCAAAGATAGTGTAAAATTTCGATTAAGCGAAGAGAATACAAAGAAATTTGCATTCTTGAACATAAGTATTGAAAATCGACGGCTGAAGGGAGTCACCTCGAGTTCCCCCTTTGTCACCTCGAGCGAAGTCGAAATGACAATCACAAAAAAAGGGTGAGCCTCACGGCTCACCCTGTGCAACGTGAAAGACCGTAGCATTTGTATCTCTGCCTACGTACTACTATTGCCGGAATGGTGTGTCGAGCACGTCGTGGTTCATGAGCTATGTCACCTTTTAGAGCCAAGTCATAACGCTCGCTTCCATGCCCTCATGGACAAATATTTTCCCCGCTGGTGTGAGGCCCGCAAAGAAACTCACAGGATATGCAGATTGGAGGAAGATGAAAAATAGTCCTTTCCCCAAAACAAAATACTTAATTTGTCTTGTTAGCTGTTAGCTACATATTCAAATACTTCTTTCACATAATTGCACAGCATTTCCCTTTGTTCCTGAATGTCTTTGCAATTATTGAACTTGTCTATATCCTTGTATTGGAACCATAAGCAATTCATATTCCAAGCTTCGTCTAACCCTTCATATGGCTTTAGGTATGTCTTCCCTGCCCTTTGTTTCTTATTATCAAAGAGCAGCGGATGTGAACTCTTGTTATCGCGTTCTGTTATAGCAATATAAAGTTCAGGTTGTTCTTTGTTATAATAAAGCGACATCCAACCATAGATACTCTTTTTCCTTTTGTCATTATACGACAAATAGAAATCGATGACATTAATACCAAGTATCTTTTTACTCTTAACGGGTTGGTATTGCTTATAAGGCTCACTGCTAAAGTTCTCACTCTTGTATGACAAGGCATTTAAGGCAATATTGCTAAATTCATACAGATAATAGACTCCATTTAAATCCATAGCTTTTTCAAAAATTTCAATTTGACATACTGACTGCAAATACTGAAGATACCCTTTAATTACTGGTTGATCGTAATCTTCTAAACTCCCGGCTAGTGATGCAAGGTGCTTGTAAAATTCTTCCCAGGTCTTTATGTCATATCCTGACTTATAAAGACGATAATTTACAATATACCCAAGTCTGTCAGAAGGAATTGCATATGCTTCTTCATATTGGCCAAAATGATGGTTTTCATCGCCAATCTTAACTTCAATGAGATATGGGGTAGACTCGTTTCTCATGCTTATAAAAATGTCAACGCGACTTCCATGATTTCCTTCGTCAGGTACCTCACGGCGAATCTCGTCAATCTCACTCACTTCAATGTCTGGAAAGAAGAATTTGACGAATAAAGTCTTAAATGTAACATTACTATTGCACAATGCAACAGTAATATTACTAAGATCATTTTCATGCCAATAATATGAGGCAAGTTCCGATATAAATGACGTTATACTTTCCATTACTTTTGCCTTTTAAATAACTGCTATGTGTCAGGGATAGTAACATAGCCATTGCTCTAATTATTTGAAACAGCTTCCTGCGTTTTCTCTTGATTCCAAAACTTCTTGTTGTAAATGCTTCAGTTCATATTTACAAAGGATGGCCATATTATCCCGACCCAGTTTATCCAAGCATTCTGCCATAGCCTTAAGAGCATAACATCTCTGATAGGTATACTTCTTTTCGAATATTTCCAGAATCCGATACATCGGCATTACTTGTTCAAGTAGATGTAATGCCTTGTCATGCTCACCTCTTTTCATATATATTCTTGAAAGGTTATCCATTGGAGCGGCAATAATGATCGAGTTCCAAGGGAATAAATCCACGCGTACCATCATCTTCAAGGTCGTCACGGAAGTTTTTTATGCCATCCTCACATATGACAACCATTTCCTTATATAATTCAAATTCTTCGTCAGAATCTACCTCACAATGCTCAAGGACATCATACAAATCTTGATAGTTTCTCTTTTCCATCATCTATCGATTGTAATTAGACAATTCATTGATAATTGAAAGACGCTTAGCTAGAAATTATTATTAAGCATTTTTTTTAGCAAATCCGAAGTCGGACGTTCTTCACGCTTGGTAAATTGGTTTATGTGCTTAGAAAACAAAACATAACAACCTTTTAAACAAGTTTCTTCAATCTCTGGGGCAATTCTATCCTTACTTTGTAATCCAATAATCTTACATAATTCACCACATGGAAAGTCTTTGACTTTTTCAAATTCATATCCCATCCAAACATATCCATCAATTTTACCCCAATATGCCCAAGACTCTTTGTTCTTCACAAGAATTAGTTTTGGCTTTATCACATCTTCAATAATATGTTGGGTTAAGTTTAGTTCATCTGCAATAAACAGAATTCCACTTTCCCCCTTACAAAGAATCTCTTTTTTTAATTTAACTTGGTCTTTCTCCCAGAAATGAAATATGTCAAGATAATCGAAACATCCCTTCAAATCATCATCTATCATTTTAGACAATGGCCCCCAGTAATTATCATATTTTGTTAGGGTAAAATTCACTTTTGCTGGGCCATGTCTTAATTCATCTGGCAAATCTTTATTGTCTTTATCTTTGCGAAAAGACGGATTAATTCCTGTGATAAGTAAATCTGCCTTTATTGGGTCTGCATAAAGGTATCTTCTACGACTAACCCAACTAGGTAATTCTTTCATATATGGCTTATTCCATATTTCTTTAATTCGCCTATCAATGTCTTCTTTACATGTAATTCTATCCATAATCATTAGTATTTAGTTATTTGTCTGCAAATATAGTTAATATTTTGGATATAACAAATTATTTCTCAAAAAATAAGTACCGCATCACGCAAGATCCAATTCAATAGCAGCTTATTGCTACAGAATATGGGTCTTGAAACTATATCGAATGGGTAAGTGCAGAACATCACTCTTTCCATCATTGTGTCCTGTGAAAAAAATTGTGCAACAAACATTCGCTGCAAATTATCTTCAACAGTACATTCAGATATCCATTTCATCCCAAATAGATTTGCAGGGTCATGTTCCTGCAAATGGCTGCCATCAGCGAATACATATTGAATAACGGAGAAACGCTCAAAGAAGGGATCCTTCAGTAAATCCTCGTCGTACACCACGTAATAGCAATAAGTGAGAACATCCATGTCCTTACCTTTCAGACCAGGAAAATCTCCAAACAGCCTCTTTAGATACTTGAAATCTACATCTTCGTTTCCTTCTTTCTGCGTGACAACCAGTATTTTCGCATTAGGATTGCCACAACCAACATTCTTATTGGGGAACCTTTCACCCAATCTTTTAAGTTCATCATGATTTGCCATAACTCTTTCATTTTTTGCGCAAAGTTATAGCACGAATATGCAACATGATTGCATATCAGAAGAAATTATTCATAGAAATCGTGCATTTCTTGAATAATGGCCTTAATTTGCTGACGGAATGCGTCTGGCGAAATAACTTCCAACTGGTTACCATGACTCAGAATCTCCTGAATAAAATCGTAGGTTGGCGCTATCTTATACTCAAAAATAGTATAATCTGCATTTGACTCTATCTCACGCTGGCTATGATGCAGAGGAAGTGAACGCAGATAATGTGGTTTCTCACGATAGGCCTTCAATCGTATAGTCATAGGCTTCTCATCGTGGAACACACCATAATAATCTGTGTAATAATCTTGGGGCGAGAAATCCTTTGGATAGTTGAACTTGGAATCCAAAACTTCTATGTGCTGGATACGATCAAGTCCAAAGCGGTGAATCTCTTTTCCTGGCAGCACAAGCGCCATCATATACCAACGACGTTTGAACAGTCTGATGAAATAAGGATTAACCTTTAGTCCCTGAATGGTATTACCAAAGAAATCTTCATAATCAATCACTATTTGGCGATTATCACGCATCGCAGTCGTTATGATTTCGAGATAATACCTCCCAGATGGTACATTCTCCAACATGATTCTGTCACAGATAGAGCGATTATCCATCAAGAGGTTGCTAACAGCAAAGGAATCGAGCAGCCATTGGTTGATAGAATCATTCTCCAGCGCATCAGGATTGTCTATATAATATAGGTTAGAGCCTCTCTGACATTCAATCACAACCCCAAACTGCATCAGAATCGCATTTCGATGATTGTGGAATGTTCGCAGTTTCAAAGGCTGGTGCAGATCATTGATATACGCATCGTCCCATTTGCGGGCAATATCCTCAAACGAAATCTTGCCAGCATCATAGATGGTGGATATGAGCCACATATATTTTGCGTAGAGCCTATCAGTCATAGGAAAATTTCAAATTTATTCTACCAATTTTATGAAATAGTCGTTCACCTCATTACCGCCCACAAATATAAGCTTATCTCCCTTTATGACAAACTCTACAGATATGCCATCTTTATATTGTTGTTTGATGCCATTGTTAAAGGCTTCCTTAACGTAATCTATCAACTCCTCTTTTGACTTATTTGGCAGTGGCTCTAAAAATGCATTGCTAATCTTAAATCTTTCTTTATCGATTTCGATACCTACTTCGAAGTCATTGCCAACATATTTCTCACCATGCCTTTCGAGTTCTCCCTTTACAAAACCTCTATAGTCATATTCTATTCTTGCGTGCCGATGTGGTTTTTTGGACTCATCGGTGTATAACTCATTAGCGTGTCCATACAAAGACCTTTCAAAAGTCCTTCCTTCCCAATCAATAGAGATTTCATCTCTTTCTAAATTACCAGAAGCTTTTATGGACTTGTAAGTACCTGATACATCCTGTTGACAGGATATAAGCAGTACACATATCAAAACGCAAATTAAACCATTCGTTTTCATATATTTAATTTCTAATCTTTTAGTTCATATGATACTTTCCCCCATGGCTCACTTGTTTTCTGCTTTGAACAAATATTTGTAGTCATCATTTGCGAAAGGATTTGGGATAGATTTATATGTATGTTTCATATTTTTAATATAGAATCGATAAGGAGCAACTAAATAATTCAAGAAATCACTTATAGTTGTTGATATGTCATTCATCGCCTTATTTTTAATTGACCAGTATTTCTTCTCTGCTTTCTTATTTATCAGTAGCTTGAATATTTCAATCTCATTTTTATCAGTAGCGCTCAATGAATCAATCTCGCTTTTTCTTACATAAAAGGGTATATACCGTTGGCTTATCCCTAATTCTATTTCTGTATCAGACCATTTGTAAGAGTCTATTTTAGGAATGGTGGAGTAATCCTTTCCGTAAATGTCTATATAGTTGAATAATTCATCTACACAGTTTTGGGGGCCGCATATTACAGTTCCATCATTTCTTATAATACTACGAATAAGCACTCCACCATATTCTTCATTATTTGATGTGGTTGTAATATCTACACCACTTGAGTGAAAGAACCATAGTCCTTCAAAACAATTTCTTGGATATGTTATTATATCTGGATGTTGAGGACTATAATAATAAAATTCAATCTCTGCTATTTGATAGTAAAGATCCCCTTTTACTATACGGTGTTCTCCCATCAATTTCTTTGCACATTTTTGCAGTTCCTGTGTGTTCAAGAACTTACCACTCAAATGTTTATAAAAACTTAAAAAATCATCCATCTTGTTAGGTTTTGATAAATCTATTGACATTTATAAGAGGTTAAAAAGGAACAACACAGCAGCATATCTGACGTTGATGCCGCTGGCTGTACCTACTCTCATATTGTTGTTATTCCGAACTGTTCCATCAGTGCTAATAGTTCCAAGACGCATATTATTGTTGTCGCGTACTGTTCCATCTGAACTGACAGTGCCCAGTCGCATGTTGTTCTTGTCTCTGATAGTACCATCTTTCTCGATTGTGCCCAAGCGCATGTTGTTACTATCCCTAATGGTTCCATCTTCGAAGATCTTTCCAAGTCTCATATTATTAGCATTACGGACAGTGCCGTCAGACTCCACTTTGCCAAGCTGCATGTTGTTACTATCGCGGAAAGTCTGGGCATTTCCTGCACTCCCCACAAACATAAACATCAGTAATATAATAACCAATCTATACTTCATGTTGCAAATTTACTAATATTTTGTGAAAAAGCGATATTAAAATGGCAAAATCGTGTCCTTTGTCTCTGGTTCGAAGGGCAATTCTGATTTTTTGATATTCCAAGTAATTTCTTCTTCACTAATTGCATTCTCTTTGAACCGTTCATGTGGGGTTAGAGCATTGTCGATGCAAAAAGCCTCAGTCTTGTATTTGTCATCCAAAGCGAGATATGCATACTTCTTAGCAACTTTAGCTTTTGCTTCTTCTAATTCATATTCAATCATGTCTGTGTTTACAATCTTCTTGAACTCTGGACTGTTGAATACTGCTCTTTGTACTCCTTCGTTCCATATTTCAAATTGATGCACGACATCTGTCAAATCCATCTTTCTTAAATAATAGACAGCCAGATTAACGTCTTGAAAAAGTATAGGACCAATAATAAAATCTTTACCAGCATATGCATACCTCGATAGTTGGGGATAATCGCCGTCCTCAGTACAGACATCGTGGACTGTTTTGTAAAGCAAATCACGGGCCTCGCCATCTAATAATGGTCTATCAGTATGGTAAAGCACAGAGAGATAGTCTGTAATCGATAACTTGCTCCTGTCAATAATAAAGCTCTTATCCTCTGCTAGTCTCAAACAAATAAAATAATAATCTCTATCATCGGTAAACTTATCGATATTTTGAGATAGGAATTTTGTAGGGAAGTAATGTATTACTACCCAAGAGATTATTCCTTCATGTGACTGTTCCCATAACTCTTTTATCCTGGGCTCAAATGATTTATCCCAGTTATCAAGAAGTTTAGAATATGCCCATAGCCTATCTGCCTTTCCCGATTCAAGGAAAGCTTGCATGATCTTCTTCTGATCCTTCCAGTCTAGATGGTCAAAGCGTCTCTGAATTTCTTTACGGGACTCAGGAACTTTGCCACTTTTCTTGTTTATGTAGTTCTTAATTAACGTGGCTATTGGAGTGTTTCGTTTTCTTTCTTTTGATTTCATATAATTCGATTGTTAAAGAATTTTCCGAATCATGCTTGTTTGTGAGTTTTCTTTATATTCCAAGTTATGCAATGAAGTGCGCCACCATTTTTAGCAATATCTCTCATTCGGAAACCTCGCACGACACATCCAGGATTAGCATCGCGGACATATTTTAAGGCTTGCTTGTCTTCAGGTATTCCAAACGTTGGCACGATAATCTTACTTCCAACTTGAAGATAGTTGATATAGGCCCAATTGTAGTCCCTATTTGGATTTGGTACGTCAAAAAGCATTTCAGTCACCTCGAATCCTGCAACCTCTAGGCGGTATTTGATCTCATCGGCCTCTTCTGGAAATGAATCTCGATGATTGGACATTAAAACTCTATTATCGCCAGCCCAATGAACAAGGCCGTCTGCATGCCCATAAACATCAGCATCAGGCTCCTGTGGATTATCACAATGCCAAGGCAGGAAAATAATTCTTGAATCAAGAACGTGACCTATGTAGTCACAAAAGTCTGGGTCATATTTCTCCTTTCCGTTTTCTTGGAACACCTTGTCTGTAAGCACCAAATGTCCTGCACACGTAACAACGTTTCCGCCATCAAGCGTTATATCATATTGGCTTTTATTGCTATGATTAAGGATCCCATCGGCTATGGCATGTGAATCCGTGAGATAATCTTCTCCAGAATCTTTCAAGTAGTCTGGATTGTAATTGTAAACGATGAAACGGTCATCAGATATCTGAATGGGCATATAATCACGAATCCAAATATCTTTCGTACCCTCGATCTCACCCCATTCAATATCCATCTCATTGAATAGTTTGGTAAGCCGTGCATAGATTCTTGGATAGAATTCTTTCAATTTATCGGAAATATACACGAAATTAGTCATGGTATCATTAAAGTTATCGACTGGAACACCAGACAAGTTTGGCAATAGGTCTTTAAGATTACGTTTCTGTTTCTTAATCTCCTGACGGAGTCGCTCAGTCTCTTCGTAGCTATGGGGGACAACCACTTCGCTATCATCAAGAGTCGCTCCTGGAATTTGTTCAATCCAGTCAAACATAACGTTCACGATGGTTGCAATCTTATCTAATGAAAAGATAATATGTTCCTTTTGCAACCAATTAGAGATAGATCTGACGGCAGAGTTGAAATCTGGCCAGCCACCATAACCAACTTCAACATTCCAATAATTGCCAAACGCATCGTCAATGGCATCCCAAATATCATCTGAGAGTTCGAAATCAATGCCGTTTAAGACTACTTTGTGCATCACTTCTGAAGATAATGCTCCTTGAGCTTTGGGGTCTAATAGATACTTTTCCATACCTGTACTGTTTTGATTTGTGAGTGCAAAGATAGGATGATTATGCTATCGATCCAAATTCCCAGGGCAAAAAATTGCGGTCTTCTAACAAACATTAACCATCTGGTTATCAGTTATTTAAATATACAATTTATATAAAAATATACAGGGGTATACCCCTGTTAAAATTATAATTAAATATAAGTGGCAAAAAGGCGATTTACATATTTTAAGAGTCTTCGAGAAGTAATGATAAAGTATGGAATGTGGGCGCAAAGGTGCCTGACCCCATTGCGCCTTTATAGGTTGGAATCTTTCTTGATTCCTTGTTACGGTATCTGCCGAACATAATAAGAATGTTGCGCACAAGCAACACTTTTTGAGAAAAATGCTGTTTAGAGACAACATTTTAATGTAATAAGCCTATGTCAAACAAGGTATAGGTTAGGAAAAGCTACTCATTCTTGTCTTTCTCGAAGGTGATGCCTTGGTAGAGGGCTTGGGTGCCTTCGTTACTTGCTGGCAGGAAATGGAGACGGACACCACGAATATGCTTCTTTGCCTTGAAGTCCTTAAGATTGTCAACCTTCTCACTCTCAATCTCCAGTTTCATCATACCCCAGTCCTCCAGACGCACGCGATCGCCCTCACGAAGATGATTATTGATAACCTCAGCCAGACTTAATAGCACACCGCCGAGCACATCTTTCGATGTCTCGGCGGGATAGATTACAACAGCAAGCTATTCTTCAATGATTTAAAAGAAGAAAGCCTACCTACACTTGATGTCCTTGAACTGCCAGGTGCTGGAGGGCTCGATGAAGTCGAACTCCGTCGCATTTTCAGGCAGGGGTTGGAAGATGAGGGCGAAGCGCAGCTTCTGATAAGGCCAGGGAATCCTGGTGCTTGCAGGGGACACGGTGATGTTCTCCACACCTGTCAGCTCCAGCTTGCCGCCTTTATTTCCCTTGATATAGCCTTTTCCCTTGATACCCAAGCCTACATTCATGCTACTGGCCTCATATTCCAACTCCAGTCTTGTCTCCGTATCTGAGCAGGCTACGCGCACAATCTTTGTGTTGGTGACCTTCTTGTTGACATACACTGGGTTCTCGCGTACATATCTATATTTTGAATAGTCGGCCAGCGTCACTTTCGCATTATTCAGAATGCTGGGTCCCTCTTCCGTACGGCCAGCCTTCACGTAGAGCTCGTTGATCTTTCGGGTGATCTGCATCTGATCGGTATAACCGTACTTGCAGTTCAGCTTGGCTGCCTCCTCATATTTGCCGAGGGCATCCTCCCAGTACTCTCCACCCTCATAGTCCTTGGCACTTTCCATCGCGTCCTTAAAGCTCTGTTCATATTGTGCCTTCTCCTGGGCGAAGATCTCCATCTGCTTCTTGCGCTCAGCAGATTCGATAGTGTGGTTAAGAACGCCAAATACGCCACTGATGGTTGATGAGGTGTTCCAGTTTGTCCACTGTGCCTGCGCTGGCATCACTGCGACCAGTCCCAAGGCTAAAAACATCAGATTCTTTTTCATCGTTTTATTGTTTTATTTATTGCATATTCCGTCAACGACTTTACCTGACTATCGTTCTGCAAGACGAGCTTCGTGTCATCGCCGATGGCGGCAAGTAGCGTCGGCAAGGGGGAAGCCATTACCAGTCGATACCGCTTTTTTCAGGATGCATCTTGTTAACCTTGCTGAGAGTAATCTTACCGTCCTCGGCTACGCTGGCATGCAGCCCGCAATAGGAAGAATTGACAGCATCCTCAAGATCTTCTTTTTTCGATACTCTGCCATTTTCATCCCAATGGTGATTAATAGTCTGGGTGTCGAGTTTTTCGCCTGCGGCATTAAAAGAGGTCACAGTATATGACATTTCATAATTCAGACTATATTCGCCTTCGAAAGACTCCAGGTCATCCTTTATGCCATAGTGCAGGCAGATGGCCTCCTCGACGGGAAAAGCAGCCATGCTCTTTACGTCATAGGCTTGGCTCAGTTCCTCAGCAAAGGTCGGCAACTCGTTAATCTCTTTTACCTCGTCGCCGCTCTTGAGAGCATACTTGCCTTCGAAGAAGGTGTAATTGGTCTTCGGGCTTTTGATTCTGTAAATCACCTCCATGCTTGTACATTTCTTGTCAACAGTTGGTTTAACCGGATCATCCGAATTAGAACACGACGTAAACACACTTGCGGCCCAGATCAGGGTGGTGGCAAGCAACCCATTCATTAACTTATTCATAATTGTATCTGTTATTGGATAATCTTGAATCTTTTTTCCTTGTTGATGCTATTGACGGCAGTCTTGTTAGAGACTGCTATTCGATTGCTCTGTGATTTTTCCGTTGGCATCAATGAATATTACGACCTTATGTCCTTTATTCATTCTCTTTGCTAATTCAGACAGTGACTCGCCTACGGGAACATTAAGCTCAGTCGAAGTATTTGAAAGTTCAATATCTGCAACCACAGTGTCATCGTTATTCACAGTCATGACATCAATATCCCTAGTGACTTCGAAATTAAATACCTCAGTAGAAGCCTTATCCTCCAAAGGAGTAGCAACTGTATGCAACTCTACCGTGCAAGGCAGTTTGCTGACAGGAATTTCGACGGTCTTGGTGTACGCCGGATTACTCATGGCCTCTACGAAACCATTTCCATCAGCATCGGTACCATATACGTTTACCTTAAATAGCCCAAGTGTGGCATCATTGGATGTAACTTTGTACTTCACAACAGCCTTGGTAAACGTGGGCTTTTTAGGCTCGTCGTTGTTGTTACTGCTGCAAGATGTTAGCACTGTTGTTGTCATGAGAGCAGCAAAGAGTATAGCTGCCATTGAAATTAAACTTTTTTTCATTTTTTTGTTAAATTGTTAAAATAAAATAATCATCTATTACTTTCATGAAGGATTTACTCCCCTTTCATAATAATCGTTGTTATCGTTCCCATTAATTTCTTACCGCAAAGGTACTCAAAAACAACAAAGATAGCAAAGTCTAAATCGCTACGAGTGTTTTTTTGCATTAGCTGAGACATTTTTGCATTAGCTGAGAGTCATCCTACCCCCACATATTCGCTCATTAACGAAATTTTAACATCGTCAACCACCGACAAAATGGTAAAAAACAAAATTAATTTTATGAGAACTCACCCGATTTCAAGGAAAAAGTAGTAATTTTGCGGCGTAAATGCAGCAATAATAAAACGATATGCCTGAACAGATAACTCCATTGTCGATACTATATCTCCTGCTTCACGGTGCAGGAACTGCCGTATCCTTTGTGCTGTTCCTCTACCTGTTGCTGTGTCGGGGCAAGGCTATCGCGCCCGACATCACGCCACCCGCCCAACTGCGCCGCTGGGCAGCGGCATTATTCGCTATCATGGCCATGACCCACATCTGGTGGATACTATTCTATACGTACTCGAGCGACACCAACTCAGTGATTTACGGGCTACTCGTCGCTATCGACTGTATGGCACTCCCCCCCGTCTTCGTCGGCACACTGCTGACCATGCTGCAGGACCGCCGCCGACCACTGTGGCCCATTGTAGTCGTCATGACGCCCTGCGCAGTGATCGCAGTGTTACAAACCGCCCTGCCATCCATCGACCTCACGACCCCGAACAAGGTCTATGGGCTAGTCCTCATTGTGGCCTTCATTATATATATGATGGTGGCCGTGAGACAATATGGGCGGTGGCTACGTGACAACTATGCCGACCTGGAGCACAAGGAGGTGTGGCTCAGCCTTACGCTGCTCATCGGCCTCATGCTATTGCTCATAAGTTATGAATATACCGACAACTACGTGATGTGTACCATCGCCCACCTCCTCGGATTCCCGCAGGCAGGTCTCCTGCTATGGCGCGTGGAGACATTGAAAGACCTGAGCACCGACAGCCTCACCCCCCACTTGGCCCCAAGTGACGCTTGCCTAAACAAGGCCCCCTCTCCCAAGGGCGAGGCTTCACATATCGGCCAACTGCTGGCGAAGCACTGCGAGGACACGCAGCTTTACCTGCAGACAGACCTGACCTTACCACAACTCTCGGCAGCCGTCGGTGTGAACCGCTACTATCTCAGCCAGTATTTCGCTAGTCAGGATACAAGCTACTATGAATACATCCACGACCTCCGCATAAGTCACTTCGTGGCCCGCTACCGCGAGCTTGCCGCTGCTCATGAGCCCATTGGTGCTCAGCAGCTGGCCTACGAGAGCGGTTACCACAGCTACAGCACCTTCAGCACCGCCTTCAAGCACCGCATGCACAAGAGTGTCACCACTTGGATGCTCGAAGAGCGGTAGCATTTGGGGATAAAAGGCATAGGTCGGGAAAAACTACTCATTCTTGTCTTTCTCGAAGGTGATGCCTTGGTAGAGGGCTTGGGTGCCTTCGTTACTTGCTGGCAGGAAATGGAGACGGACACCACGAATGTGCTTCTTTGCCTTGAAGTCCTTAAGATTGTCAACCTTCTCACTTTCAATCTCCAGTTTCATCATACCCCAGTCTTCCAGACGCACGCGATCGCCCTCACGGAGATGATTATTGATAACCTCAGCCAAACTTAATAGCACACCACGAACATTTGAAGGATGGGTACCCATTCGTTGGGCTGCTTCCTTGACAATCTGTCTGCTTTCAACAGTCTGATAGTGTACTGCCACAGCCTTGTATTTACCATAGGTTGGCAGCGTTGGTTTGGTTTCTTTCTTGATTCGATACTTCATATTGCGTTTTATCTAATTTTTGTGCAAATTTAATCATTTTCTAGAGAATAATAAAATAATTCGCCGAAAATTGAAATTTTGCCTTATGATTTTAGAGAATGCGAAATGCAAATATAAAATTTACATACATACCTACATAAATGTATATTAATTATCTTTATATTAGAGATTTACCAACTTTTCTACATACATAATAACTACATTCAAACTACATGCTAACTACATACATTTTGTTGTCTATAGGCTAGGAACAAAACACAATTGCCCTATTTGCAAGTTTTTTCCTTAATACTTATTGAATAATTCTCTAGAGAATTTAAGAGTTTTCTTACTTATTAGCAATTGCTGGTAAGGCTACTTGATAGAAAATTCTCTAGAGAATTTATTTGCTATCATTAATGGTAGAAATTGCAGATGGGTATAATTGATTCTAAAACTACGTTATCGGGCTGTTTTTATGTAGTATTTATGTAGTTATATGTAGTTTGAATGTAGTTATCATGTAGGTAGGAAACTTTCAAAATGCCTGTATTTACAAGCAGTTTGAGTCATTTTATGTAGGTATGTAGGTAAAATGGTAGAAAAATCTTTTAAATATAGTTTGTAATTTAGCATTTTTGTTATACCTTTGCAAGTCGAAACCATCAATCATATTGAAGACATGAATATTACATTACTAAAGAAAACAGGTTCCAAAGAGGTCATCGACCGTATTGAACTCTCAGAATTAGCTGCAGCGATTAAAAATGGAGTGTATAAAAATACGGTTACCAGAACGCGTGAGGTATATCATCTTATGAATCCTCATCGACAGGAGGACGGACAGATAGACACGCAATGGGAAGGCGGCATCAAGTTGCCAAGAATCTGTTTTACTGCCGACTATATCAATCGCAAGGGGACATGGGCGATGATTGCCTACAACGGTCTTGTGGTCTTAGAGATTAATGACCTTCAGACTTATGAGAAAGCAGTAGAGGTTAGGGAGTTGGCAAAGAAACTGCCAGAGACGATGATGTGCTTTCTTGGTGGCTCGGGCAGAAGTGTGAAGATCGTTTGTAGAGGTCAGTTGTTTGATGGAGATTTGCCTAAGGGCGAAGAGGATATCAAGCAGTTCCACCTTAATCTATATAACACAGCGCGTAGGGCGTATCAGAACCAGTTTGGCTTTGATATAGAGTTCCTGGAACCTCGATTAAATCGTACCATTTACATGAGTGCAGATCCTGAGATGTGGTTTAATACAGACGCTCGTCCGTTTTATGCTGACACAGAGAACCACGAGTTGCCTCAGCCTGTAGTGATCAGTCGCGAAGAGGATCACTTGATGCCAGGACGAACTGTAACACGCACCTATCACTTGAACTGGACTTTTATTGTTGAGACCGTGATGGGCCATTACTTCGAATTGCCCGACGAGAACAAGGAGGCCACTTTGCTGATGCAGATAGCCTCGATGTGTCTGGATCAGGGTATTCCTCAAGCTCATGCCAAGGGATTGACTTTGCTTCATCCGGTTCTGAACCGCGACAAACTGCTTGTAGAGAAGATTTTCCAAAGCGTTTACAGCGTTTTGGAACAGGAGGATTATCGCGAGAAGCACAAGATTCATCCACTACGTAGTGTTCCTGATGATACCATCCAAGCGATGAAAACGGAGATTTTCCTTAATTCCAACTTCGATATGCGCAAGAATCTGTTGACTGGTGTGGCCGAGTATCGCGAGAAGTTCAGCGATGACCAGCGGTTCAAGCCTCTGACAGAGGAGGTGCGCAACGATATGACACTACGTGCTACGGAGTTAGGTCTGAAAGCATGGGATAGGAACGTGAACCGTTTTATCGATTCCACCCGTATTGAACAATACGACCCAGTAAACACCTGGCTCGACAAGCTGCCCGCTTGGGATGGACATGATTATATCGCTGACCTTGCCGCCCGCGTGCCAACCTCCCAGCCCCATTGGCCCAAGTATCTAAAGTTCTGGCTGACAGGTATGGTTGCCCAATGGCGCGAGAGCGACAAACAGCTGACTGGCAATGCGTTAACGCCACTACTGATTGGCAGGCAGGGTTGCGGAAAGACGCGATTCTGCAAGATTATCCTGCCTCCAGAACTGCGTGACTACTATAACGACAAATTGAATTTCAAAAACGAGTTCGATTTGAATATTGCTCTTACCTCATTTGCTCTGATAAACATCGATGAATTCGATAAAACCACGAATTCTCAGCAGATAGTACTCAAATATCTGTTGTCATCGAGCGATGTCAAGTTCCGTCCGCCATACGGCAAGACCATCAAGCTCTATCGCCGTTACACCTCGTTTATCGGCACCACCAACCAGTTGAAACCACTGGTGGATCCAACAGGAAGTCGCCGATTCGTCTGCGTAGGTGTCAATGGCAACATCAACTTCGAGGATAATCTCAACCATGAGCAGCTCTTTGCCCAAGCCTTACACCTATTTAATAAAGGTGAGCGATTCTGGCTGAACGATGATGAGATCAAGACGCTGATAGCAGAGAATGAGCCCTATCAGCATCTGAACGACCTGGTGGAAATGATTGGTGAGACTTTCCGTGCTCCAAAGGAAAACGAAACAGCCAAATGGTGGAGTCTTGGCGAAATCAGCGCTTTGCTGGCCACGCGTTATCCCAACTTCGATCCAGAGACGACATTCAAGAAGATCGGCAACGCTCTAAACGACATCCAGTTCAACTTCAAGAGCAAGCGCACCACCAAGCACATGCAATACTGGCTGATAGAGAAATAACAACATAAGTGAATACGTTTAATTATAGCTAATATGAAGATTTGTGTATTTTGTTCTGCTAACCAGCAGATTGACCCTGAGTTCTTCACGATGACAGAAGAACTGGGAAAGTGGGTGGCAAAAAATGGTCATTCCATCGTGTATGGAGGCGTGAATCAAGGGCTCATGGAGTGTTTAGGCAAGGCCACAAAAGAGGCCGGAGGTCGTACGATTGGTATCATTCCGATGATTGTAGAGAAGTCTGGACGCATGAGTGACTATGTGGAAATAGAAATCCCCTGCGATAACCTGACGGATCGTAAACAGCTGATGATGGACCAGAGTGATGTCTTTATCGCCCTGCCGGGTGGCATCGGCACGATGGATGAGGTGTTCACAGTAGCAGCCTCAGCCACCATCGGCTATCATGACAAACTGGTAATCCTCTATAACATGAAAGGTTTCTGGAATCCGCTGATAGCGATGCTCGATGAGCTACAAAGCAAAGGGATGATTCGTGGGAATTGGCGAGACATCATAAAAACAGCCGATTCCATCGAAGAAATCAGCCGTTTGATAATAAGATAAGAGCCTTGCTAATTGCAAGGCTCTTATTTATAGAATCTGTCTTATTCTTATGCCAGCAGGCTTTCAGCCAACTGCTCCAGCTGTGCCTCATCGGCAGATTTCATGCGAGAGCGGATGGTGACCATTGGCTCTATAATCTCACAGTCCTTCAGACTCTCAATCATCGAGTGCATCACTTTACCCGCTGAAGGAGCCCAGCTGCCGTTCTCGATAATGCCGAAACGACGCTTCTGATAGTTCTTAATCTGGAGATGATAGAGGAAATCATGCATAACGGGGAACACGCCGCCGTCATAGCTCGATGCAGCCACCACGACAGTAGGATAACGGAAAGCATCCTCGATGACCTCCGCCATATCTGAGCGACTCAGATCACTCACCACCACTTTTTTAGCCCCCTTCTTATTCAGGATCTCTGCCAGTCGCTCTGCAGCAACAGCCGTTCCGCCGTGAATGCTGGCATAGGCGATGAGTATGCCATCGCTCTCTGGCTCGTACTTGCTCCAAGTATCGTAGAGCTTCACAGCCTCAGCCAGCGCCTCGCCCTTGAGCACAGGACCATGCAGCGGGCAAATGGTCTGTATGTCTAAGGTTGCTGCCTTTTTGAGGACGTTCTGCACCTGTATGCCATACTTACCACAGATATTAAAATAGTAGCGGCGAGCCTCACAAGCCCAGTCATCGGTCTCGTTGACCAAAGCACCAAATTTGCCGAATCCATCGGCAGAGAAAAGCACCTTGTCTGTGCTATCGTAGCTCATAATCACTTCAGGCCAGTGCACCATCGGAGCCCCAATAAACTTCAGTTCATGCTTGCCTAATGAGAGCGTATCGCCCTCTTTAACAGTCATCACGCGCCCCTCGAAGTTGAAGCCTTCAAAGAAGTTGGTCAGCATCTTCGCAGCCTGAGCACTACATACGAGCTGCAATCCTGGATAAGTCTCCAGCATCCAGGCAATAAGTGCCGAATGGTCGGGTTCCATGTGGTGGGCTACCAGATAGTCAGGCTGGCGATTGCCTAAAGCAGCCTTTAAGTTCGCTTTCCATTCCTCGCCCTTGCGACGGTCAGCAGTATCCATTACTGCTATTTTCTCATCGTCAATGAGATAGGAATTATAACTCATGCCCTCAGGCACCACATACTGACTCTCAAACAAGTCGATGTCAAGATCATCAACACCGATGTACTTAATAGTATCACTAATCATATTCATATTTATTTATTTTTCTCTTCCATTTTCTGCAAACAGGCCCTAAGTTCCTGTTTTTTCTGGTCTGCAAAAGTCAGATCCACACTGTTATGGATGCTCTGGCACACATTGACTGAGAACGCCTGAGCCTCAGCAATCACCTGATCCCACTGGGTTTCAGGCAATCCTTTCTCCAACATCTCACGCGTGATGCCATACTTCACCAGACCATAGACAAAGCCTGCATTAAAGTTATCACCTGCACCAATGGTACTGACAGTCTTCGTTTTCTCAACAGCATATTGCTTGCTCACACCTCCCTGAGCTCTCAGCTCTAATGGTTCCGCTCCCTTTGTATAAATGAAGTTTTTGCAATAGAATGAGATTTGTGAACGATAGATGCTGTCGGCATCCGATTTATTGAACATCACCTCGAAATCTTCCTTGCTGCCTCTGATCACGTCAGCAAACTCCAGATTTTCCAGGATATTAGGTGTAACCTTCATCACCTCATTGGCATGAGAGGCACGGAAGTTAACATCATAATAAAGGATGGCTCCCCTACTACGGGCAAAGTCCAGGAAAGCAAATACCTGAGGACGAATGACAGGATTCACCGCATAAAACGAGCCAAACATCACAATATCATCCGGCTGGATATCAGGGAAGTTGAAGTCAAGCCGGGCATGCGGATGATCCTTATAGAAGATATAATCCGCATCGTTCTGCTCATCCAAGAAAGCCAAGGAAATGGGCGACTTAGACTCTGGATAGACACTGATACAGCTGGCATCCACATGATTTTCCTCTAGAAAACGAATGATCTTCTGGCCTACACGGTCATTTCCCGTCTCACTGATAAACGCTGAACTCACACCAACACGCCCCAACGAGATCAGTCCATTAAACATAGATCCGCCTGGCACAGCCCCTATCGGCTGCTCATCCCTGAAGATGATATCGAGAATCGTCTCACCAATACCAATAACTTTTCGCATAGTGACAAAATTTAACCTGTTTGGAGATTATTTATTACTCAGCGGGCAAAGTTACGAAAAAAAATCGGAGTTCCCACGAAAAATCATTCGATTTTGAGTAACTTTGCACACGAAATGACAAAATATAACACTTACACCCTCGAAAACGGTCTTCGGATCATCCACCTGCCATCTATTTCTCAGGTGGTCTATTGCGGTTACGACATTGCCGCCGGCACTCGCAACGAACTGCCTGGCGAAGAAGGCCTAGCCCATTTCTGCGAGCACATGAGTTTCAAAGGCACAGCTCGCCGCAATGCCATCCAGATTATCAATGCCATTGAAGGGCTGGGAGGCGAACTTAATGCCTTCACCAACAAGGAAGACACCGTTTACTATGCAGCAATCTCCAAGGAGCACTTCTCTCAGGCTGTCGATGTGCTTACCGACATTGTGTTCCAAAGCCAATATCCACAGCATGAGATTGACAAGGAGGTAGAAGTTATCTGCGATGAAATCGAGAGTTATAATGACTCTCCTGCCGAATTAATCTATGATGAGTTCGAGAATTTGTTGTTCGAAGGACATCCCCTGGGCCATAACATCCTTGGCAATGCCGACCAACTGCGTACCTATACCACCGCCGATGCCCTCCGATTCGTGCGACGTAACTACCGAACAGATAGAATGGTATTTTTTGTGTATGGTGACATCAACTTCAAACAACTCTGCAGGAATTTGGGGCACCTGACACCTAACGGTGAGAACCCATCCCTGGCAGAACCATCAATTCCTTCCCTTAACACGCAGAAAAAAGCCCAATTCATCGAGCAGAAACGCTCCACACATCAGGCTCATGTGATGACTGGTTGTCAGGCTTATGCCTACAATGACCCCCGTCGTTTGACGCTATACCTTCTTAATAATATATTAGGTGGACCCGGTATGAATGCCCGTCTGAACCTTTCACTACGTGAGCGTCACGGACTGGTCTATACCGTTGAGAGCACGATGGCTACCTATGGTGATACGGGTATCTGGAGCATCTATTTTGGATGTGATCATCATGATATCAGTCGGTGCCGCCGATTGGTGCGTCATGAGTTAGACCGTCTGATGCAAAAGCCCCTCAGTCAGCAACAGCTCATCAAGGCGAAGCGCCAATTGAAAGGTCAGTTAGCCATTGCCTGTGACAATCGGGAGCAGTTTGCCCTCGACTTCGGAAGAAGCTATCTCCATCATGGTCATGAGCGTGATCTCGACACGCTTTTCCGTCATATCGATGCCATTTCTGCCGAAGAGCTTCAGGCTGTTGCCTGCGATCTCTTCGACCCCCAGAATATGACCACACTGATCTTTAAATAGTATCGCCAGACCTAAAGGTCAAGCATACTTCTGAAGATATTGGCGGATTGCTTTACGAGCAGCGCCAAGACGGTGCTCCACGCTTTTATATCCTTCACCCAATTCACGGGAGATCTCACCGACCTTCATACCATCATAGATATGCAGCCGATAAATCTCACGGCAATTCTCTGGCAGACGTGCCAGACCTCGTTCCAACTGCTCCATCACCTCACGTGCTGAGAGAATAGATTCATCTGTCGTCAGTTCACTACAGACACCTTTGATATAGTGCTCATACTGCTCGACTGCGGTATGATGACGAAAATAATCATACACCTGATTGCGTGTCATGGCAAAGACCAGAGCCGGCAGGGTAACCGCTGAGATCACCTTGTCGGAGGTCAGCAGTCGGAGGAAGACATTCTGTACAATGTCTTCCGCCAGACAACTGTCACCGAGACGGCTGACGGCATAGGCCAACAGCTCGTCACGGTGAGCTATGTAATAGTTGGTAATAAGAGTATGCTTAGTCATTCACTACCTTTTGAATAGTTCCGTCCGCATTATAATACAAGCGCTGGATCTTCAGCGAGCGCAGATGGGTGATGTCGTTTGAGGGAACACAGTCGTGATAACACAGATACCACTGGCCCTTGAACTCTACAATAGAGTGGTGAGTTGTCCAACCTACTACTGGATCAAGAACAATACCCTGATAACGGAACGGTCCATAGGGAGAGTCACCGATGGCATAGCAGAGATAGTGGCTGTCGCCTGTAGAATAAGAGAAGTAGTACTTGCCATTATACTTGTGCATCCATGATGCCTCAAAGAAGCGGTGTGGATCGCCAGCCTTCATAGGCTCACCATTCTCATCGAGAACGACCACAGCACGTGGCGCTTCAGCGAACTGCTGTACATCGTCGCTCATGCGAACCACGCAGCTGTTGATAGCAGGTGAATCCGCTGTGGTAAAGAGCTCGCCTTTGTGATCAGGAGCCGCACCCAAATCGATGAGTCCGTTCTGCTCACCATACTTACCATAGATTGGAGCCAAACCATTGGGCAATGGGCGCCACCACTGGAGCTGTCCTCCCCAAAGGCCACCAAAATAACAATAAACCTGTCCATCATCATCCTTAAACACACATGGATCGATAGAGAATGAACCACGGATAGGCTTTTCCATTGCTGTGAACGGACCTTCAGGTTTGTCAGCTACAGCCACACCCAGACGGAACACACCATCATAAGACTTGGCAGAGAAGATCAGATAATATTTGCCATCTTTCTCTACACAATCGTTGTCCCACATCTGCTTCTCGGCCCAGGGTACATCCTTCACATCAAGAATCACGCCATGATCGACAGCATCATCATTCTCAACATCGTCCCAAGAGAGCACATGATAGTCCTTCATCTGGAAGTGACCACCATCATCATCGAAAGCAGCACCAGCCTCCCAGTCATGAGAGGGGTAGATGTACAGACGACCATTAAACACATTGGCTGAAGGATCGGCCATGTAATCACTCGGGAACAAATAACGCGGTAGTTTTGCCATAATTTTTTATCTTTTTAGATTATTACTATTGATATATTACTAACTGTTATCACTGATTCTGCGACGGGCTGCCAGTTCTGCCTGCATGTTCTCATTATACTCTTTCGTAATCGGGTAGAAGTGAAGTGCCACTACACCAACAGCAAACAGAAGGGCAGGAATGATGCTTGATACCAGACGGATACCCTCCAAAGCGCTGTCGTTCTGAACAAACACATCACCAGAGACATAGCCAAACATCGAGATAATGATACCTGCGATAGCTCCACCAAAGCCAAGACCCAACTTCAGGGCCAACACGATACCTGAGAAACAGAAACCCGTAGCGCGGCGATGATTCTCATATTCGATATGGTCGGCCACATCACCAATCATCGCCCACAACAATGGGATGGTGGGTGCATAGGCCAGCGAACGCATGAAGTTAAGGAGGAACAGCAGACTGACATCCGTCGGCGATGGGATATAAAACAGAGCCGTAAAGAATGCTGTCAGCGACAGGCAGACCACAAACGTATTCTTCTTTCCATATTTATTGGCCAGATAACGAGACAGGCAGATCACACCCAGGAACTGTACGATGGCACCCATCATGTTGAACACTGAGAATCCCACAGAATAAGCCTGATCCTGCTCTATCGACAGACCGAAGAACGACAGGAACTCATAGAGCTCCCGCTGATCGACGTTATGCTGGAAATAGAAGTTCATGGCAGAGCCCCACATCGCCAAAGTAATAAAGATCGCAAAGGTCAGCAAAGCCATCGAGTTCCAGGAGATATTGGAGACTGTGTCCTTGATATCCTCTGCGATATTCACCTTCTGAGCTGGTGGTGGTTGAATACGTTCCTTGGTGGAGAAGAACGTCACCCCAAACAAGATAAAAGCGACAGAGGCATAGAGTATGACAGTTGCCGTCCAACCCTTAGGTTGGTCACCGCCTCCTAACTGATTCACCAACGGGAGGGTCATGCCCTGTACCACAAATTGGGCAATGGTCACCAAGATGAATCGGATGGTAGTGATACTGGTACGCTCACGGATATCACTGGTCATCACACCACCCAAAGAGGTATAAGGTATATTATTAAAGGAATAGACGGTCATCAGCAGCACATAGGAGATTGTGGCATAGGTTGCCACCATACCCTTCTCTTCTATGCCGGGATTATAAAAAGCAAGCATATAGAAGATACAGAAAGGTATCGCCGTCCAAAGCACCCAGGGACGGAACTTTCCCCAGCGGGTCTTGGTACGATCAGAGAGGATGCCGACAAGAGGATCGATCACGATTGCCGACAAGCTGCCGATCATCAGGATACTGCCAGCCACAGCACCATCCAGTCCAAATACATCCGTATAGAACTTCAACTGGAATATCATCATCATCTGGAACACCAGATTGGCTGCGGCATCGCCCATCGAATAACCGATCTTCTCACCAAGAGATACTTTCTGAGTTGCTAACTCCTTCATGCCTTGCTTTACAAATAATTAATTGTGATAACTGTCTGCAAAGATAAGAAAAAAATCTTCAAAAGACATTATTATTTGTCACAGAATATTTTAAAATTGTATCATTACATAAGAAAAATGCTGTTATTTGCCCGATTCAACGATTTTTTTTAGTATTTTTGCAACGTCAATTCAACAATTATGAAGAAATTTTTATGTTTCGTTGCGACACTCCTTTGTGTCTCCGCTATTGAAGCCAAGGTAAGCCTCGCCCAACTGTTCCAGTCGGGCATGGTCCTTCAGAGAGGAAAGTCCATCCCTATTTGGGGAAAGGCTGAGACTGGTGAACTTGTCACCATCAGATTCAACAATAAGCAATATGTGACGACAGCCGACTTCCAAGGGAACTGGCGCGTCAACCTGCCGAAGATGAAAGCTGGCGGTCCCTACACGATGACTGTAGGCGACATTGTACTGACTAATATATTAATAGGTGATGTGTGGTTGCTCTCCGGTCAGTCGAACATCGACGTGACAATCGAGCGCGTCTATCCGCAATATACAAAGGAGATCGACACGTATGAGAATCCCAACATCCGCCTGTTCCGCGTACAGAACGAGACAGCCGTTCATGGTGTGAAGGAGGATATCCGTCCTACCACCATCAACTGGAAGCCTGTCAACAAGGAGAACGCCTGGTTCTTCTCTGCCGTTGGCTATTTCCTCGGCAAGCGGATGTATGAGAAAACCCATGTCGCACAGGGCATCATCGTCAACAGTTGGGGAGGCACTCCCATCGAAGCCTGGATCTCTGCCGATTCATTACGTGAAGACTATCCCCAACTGATCAAAAGAGCCGAGTTCTTCCAGAATGACAACTACGTGAAAGCACAGGCACAGGCCAATATGGAGGCAGACAGACAATGGCAGAAGATCTTGAAAGCTACAGATCCTGGCATTCTGGATGACTGGACCTCGCCATCATTCGACGACAGCCAATGGCAGACTGTCAGTCAATGGGACACCAAATGGGCTGTCTCTCCCACTACCCACCGTCCCGTCGTAGGAACCATCTGGCTGCGCCAGCACATCAACATCGACAAGGCGCATGCCGGCAAACCAGCCCGCCTGCTGTTGGGTACCCTCTTCGATCAGGACTTCACCTACCTGAACGGTCAGCAGATCGGTCATACCGGCTATCAGTATCCCCCACGCCGCTATGATATCCCTGAGGGACTTTTGCGTGAGGGCGACAACGTGATCACCGTCCGTTTCATCAATAAATATGGTCTGGTGCACTTCATTCCCGAGAAGCCCTATCTGATCGCTTTCGGTGAGGATCGTTTCAGTCAGAACCCCATGCCATCCGATGTGATTCCTTTGAGCGAGTCATGGCAGATGAAGATTGGTGCGGAGATGCCCAACTGCCCCAGTGGCGATATCTCTCTGCAGAACATCCCCACCACCCTCTACAATGCAGTGGTCTATCCCCTGGCTCCTTATGCCCTCTCAGGTGCTGTCTGGTATCAGGGAGAGTCGAACACGGGCAATCCCGCTCCTTATGGAAACTACCTGAAGAAGATGATGGGTTGTTGGCGCGATCGTTGGCAGGATCAGAAGATGCCATTCGTTATCGTGCAGTTGGCTAACCACGACGGACGTCAGCAGACGGGCTTCCCCTCACCTATCACCCCGCAGACAGCACCTGTCAACAGTGGTTGGGCTGCTCTTCGCGAGGCTCAGCGCCTCACTGCGAAGAACGATCCCAGAGCCGAACTAGCTGTGATCAATGATCTCGGTGAGACTGTTGACATCCACCCGCTCCGTAAGAAAGAGGTGGCAGAGCGTATCAGCCTTGGCTTCGACCGCCTTATATATAATAATAAGGTGGAACTTTCCCCTGAGGTTGTCTCAGCAGAGGTGAAAGACAGTACCATCATCCTTACCCTCGACCAGCCCATCCAGCCAGGAGAACTGAATCTGTTTGAGGTGGCGGCTGATGATGGCGACAAGGTCTATCAGAATGTGAAGGCTACTGCAGAGGGTAAGACTATCACCCTGACACTGCCGGAAGGTTTCCAACCGATGAGCACCGCCTATGCCGTGCGCTATGCCTGGAAGGATAACCCTTTGACGGCCAATGCCCGTTCGCTCTCAGGACTGCCTATGTCATCGTTTGAGCTGAAAGTGAAGAAATAAGAAGAACCAAATAACAATAATTATCAATTATGGCAACATCTAATGAAAACAAAGGCTTTTACAAGCTTTCTTGGCTCCAGCGCATCGGCTTCGGTTCCGGTGACCTGGCGCAGAACCTGATTTTCCAGACTACATGTATGTATCTGCTGTTCTTCTACACCGACATCTATGGACTCGATGCCGTTGATGTCTCTGTGATGTTCACAGTGGGTAATGTGGCAAATGTGATTTGGGACCCCATCGTTGGTGCCCTCATCGACAAGAACAATCCTAAGTTGGGTAAGTATCGTACCTACTTGGTATTCGTAGGTATTCCCCTGACAGGCTTTGCCATCCTCTGTTTCTGGAACGGATTTGCTCCGTCGTTGCTCTACGCTTACATCACGTACATCGCAATGACGCTGCTCTACACTTTTATCAATGTACCTTACGGTGCCCTGAACTCTTCACTCACCCGCGACACCGATGAGATCACCATCCTCACCTCTGTCCGTATGTTCATGGCTAACTGCGGTGGTCTCGCCGTAGGTTCTGGTCTGCCGCTGCTGATCGCCTATTTCACCGATCAGGAGGCCGAGGGCCTGCCGAAGGATCCTGCTGCCTGGTTCACCACGATGACCATCTATGCATGTGTGGGCTTGGCCCTGCTGTTCTTCTGCTTCAGCCAGTGTAAGGAGCGCGTGGTGATGGATGCCAGTGAGGCTGCCAACGTGAAGATCAGCGACCTATGGATGGAGTTCTTCCACAACCGTCCCCTGCGTATCATCGCTTTCTTCTTCATCACCGCCTTCGCCATGATGTCGATCGGTAATGCCGCTGGTGCTTACTTCATCAACAGCAATATGCATGGTTCTCCTGACCAGCTCTCTATCTTTATGGGACTGGGTTCAGCACCTTCGTTCATCTTCATGCCGCTGGTGCCGATGATCAAGAAGATGGTGGGTAAGAAGAATATGTTCTATATCTTCCTAGGCATCGCCATCATCGGTATGGGATTCCTGTATGTAGCAGCTAAGATGGATGAGCCCAGCATGACGATTGTCTATATCGCTCAGTTTGTGAAGTCAACAGGTGTCATCGTGGCTACTGGTTACATGTGGGCACTGGTGCCTGAGGTCATCTCTTACGGTGAGTATGTCAGCGGCAAGCGCATCGCCGGTATCGTGAACGCCCTGACAGGTATCTTCTTCAAGGCCGGTATGACCTTGGGCAGTGTGGTGGCTCCTGCTATCCTGGCTTACGTATCTTACAATCCCGAGGTGATTGAGCAGAGTCCTGAGGCTCAGGAGGGTATCCTCTGGCTCGTATGTGTCATCCCTGCAGCCCTGTTGCTTCTCGCTATGTTCATCATCTCGAAGTATGAACTGACCGACGAGGTGATCGACGATATCAACAAGAAGATCGAGGCTCGCGGCTAAAAAGAAGTTCTTTATGAAAAGAAGATGCCTTTTGGCAGCCCTGCTCTGTGTGGCAGTAGCTGCTGTCCATGGAAGTCCTGTAGAAATACAGGCAGGGAAGACAGACGTGAAGGTGGAGTTCTACACCCCGTCGATCGTTCATATCGTCAAGTCGCCAACTGGTCATCATTATTCCAAACAGAGTCTGGTGGTCATCGCCAGTCCTGAGAATGTCAACGTCACTCAGAAGGGGAACACCCTGATGAGTGACGTTCTCACTGTAAAGGTTGATGCCAAGACTGGTGCCATCACTTTCAGCGCCAAGGGTAAGACGCTGCTCCGTGAGAAGGGAGCCTGCACCTTTGAGCCACGTACGGAAGGACCAGATGCTGGTGCCTATCGTGTGACCCAAACCTTCCTGCTCGATAAAGACGAGGCCATCTACGGCTTAGGCACCATTCAGAACGGCAAGATGAACCGTCGGGGGGAGCATAAGCTGATGGAACAGTCAAACCTGGAGGATTTCCAGAGTGTCCTGCAGTCCATCAAGGGCTGGGGTATCTTTTGGGATAACTACTCCCGCACCCAGTTCGACGATGATGCCGCCCAAGGCATGTCGTTCTCTTCTGAGGTGGGCGACTGCGAGGACTATTACTTTATGTACGGCGGTTCTGCCGACGGCGTCATCGCCCAGATGCGCCATCTCTCTGGCGATGTGCCGATGTTCCCGCTCTGGACCTATGGTTTCTGGCAGTGCAAGGAGCGTTATAAGAGTGCCCAGGAACTTTTAGGCGTGGTCGATCAATACCGCCAATTGCAGGTGCCCCTCGATGGTATCATCCAGGACTGGCAGTACTGGGGCTCCAACTATCTGTGGAACGCGATGGACTTCCTGACGGAAGAATATGCCGACGGACAGAAGATGATCGACGAGGTACACCAGAAGAACGCCCACTTCATGATCTCCATCTGGGCCAGTTTCGGACCAAAGACTAAGGCCTATCGTCAGCTCGATGAGAAAGGTCTGCTCTTCGACTTTGCCACGTGGCCCCAAAGCGGACTGACCTTTTGGCCCCCACGCCTTGACTATCCCTCAGGGGTGCGTGTCTATGATGCCTTCTCACCTGTGGCTCGCGATATCTACTGGCAGAACCTGAAGAACCTCTTTGATAAGGGTGTAGATGGCTGGTGGATGGACTCTACCGATCCCGACTTCTTTGATCCGACGGAGGCCGACTACGATCACAAGGCTGGCAACGGCACCTGGCGCTCCCTGCGTAATGCCTTCCCGTTGGAGACTGTTCGTGGTGTCTATCAGGCCCAGCGTAAGGAGTCTGAGCAGAAACGTGTGTTCATCATGACCCGTTCCGCCTTTGCCGGACAGCAGCACTACGGCTCGAATATGTGGAGCGGCGATGTGGCCTCTTCATGGGATATGCTGCGTAAGCAGGTGCCTGCCGGACTGAGTTACTCGCTGACAGGTAATCCTAACTTCAATACCGACATCGGTGGTTTCTTCTGCGGCTCCTATAACACCCAGGGCAGTGGCTCTGCCCCCAAGAACCCCCAATACCAGGAACTCTATGTCCGTTGGATGCAGTATGCTCTCTTCTGTCCCATCTTCCGCAGTCATGGTGCCGATGCCCCACGAGAGATCTGGCAGTTTGGTAAGAAAGGCGAGCCCGTCTATGACGCCATCGAGAAGATGATCCGTCTGCGTTATCGCCTGATACCTTATTTATATAGTACGGCTTGGCAGGTAACCAGCAACAACGAGAGTTATCTCCGTCCGCTGTTCAGCGACTTCGCTCAGGATAAGCGTGTCTGGGATATGACCGATGAGTTTATGTTCGGGCGTTCCATCCTGGCTGCACCTGTGGTGGAAGCCCAGTTTACCGAGGAGCAAATTATCAAAGAAGATGCAATGACAGGTTGGGACAAGAAGGAAGTGAAAGCCCAACAGGCGAATCGTGTTGACTGGACTGCCACCAAGACTGCCACCAAGTACCTGCCGAAAGGTGCTACATGGTACGATTTCTGGACTAATCAGCAGTACAGAGGTGGACAGACTATTACACTCCAGACTCCACTCGACCGCGTACCGATGTTTGTACGTGCTGGCAGCATCCTGCCCCTCGCCCCCGAGATGCAGTATGTAGGTGAGAAGGCATGGGATCAGCTTGAGATCCGTGTTTATCCAGGTGCCGACGGCTCTTTCCTCCTCTATGAAGATGAAGGCGACAGCTATCAGTATGAGAAGGGCGCCTACGCCACCATCGCCTTCCAGTGGCATAATGCCACAAGCACGCTGACGATCGGTGAGCAGCAAGGCAGCTATCCTGGTATGCTGAAGTCACGCCAGTTTGTCATCGTCCTACCAGATGGCACCTCAAAGACTGTCGATTACACAGGTCAGAAGATCGAGATCAGTCTCTGATTCATCTGATTTTTGAAATCTCCCTCCCTTCCTCCCTTCTTTGCTTGAAACCCCTTTAAACACTGGGGATTCAGCAAGGGAGGGAGGTTTGTTTACACTCCCGTCTCCCTCCCGTTTTTGTCGGCTCTCACTCACTTTATTTGATCATGCAGAATTAGTGCAAAAATGCAGTGTCATCTCGACCAACGTGGAGAGATCTCTCACAAGGTTGCATGATGATAGGGGAGGGGAAAAGGGAGGGTGAAGGGAGTGTCTTATCCTGGAAAAAGTTGACTCATAAAAAGTCAACAAGATGAAGTATTATCGAACAGAAAAGCAAAGACTGTATTACGAGAAGGTAATCACTCTT
>ONAE01000129.1 GCA_900315695.1 uncultured Prevotella sp.
TGCCCGGGCATCGCCCGCCATCTCCCCCTGAATGCCATCGCCTCGTTCCTCTGCGTCACTCCCCAACAGTTGTCACGCATCCGCAAGGCCGTCACGTTTCCGGAGAAATAATTCCAAATATTCACTAAACCCCTGAACATTTGTTCAGACTTTCACCTCGGCAGCCACTTTTTCGGTCTTGTCGGAGTGGAGCGGATGGCCTCTTGGGTGATGCCCATGATGCGGCGGACATCCTTGTCTTCCAGGCCCATCTCGTTACATCACCTCCAACCTATACCCGCGCTTTTTGAGGGACACGATAGAGATACTGGTGTCGGGTTCGAGCAGTTTGCGGATGTAGGTTATCTGGACGTTGAGGGCGAGGGAATTGGCATAGCTGTCGTTACCCCATACTGATTGCAGGATAAAGTCACGCTCTACGGTTTGGCCTATGTTCTGTGCTAAGATAGTAAGGATTTCTGACTGGCGGGCGGAGAGGTGTTGCACCGTTCCGCCAATCTCTATGGTTGAGAGATTATAGTCAAAGAGAGTCTGACCGATAGTCATGCGAGTGGACGATGTGGAAAGGTGGTGTTCAAACCTTTCCTTAATCTTAGCAATGAGTTCTTCGGGATAGAACGGCTTGGGGATATAGTCATTGCCTTTCAGGTCGAACCCCTTCAGGCGGTCGGCTTTTTCTGTACGGTCTGTCAAAAAAAAGATAAGCACGCCTCGGTCTTTCTCACGAATAAGCCGTGCTAACTCAAAACCATTCATCACTGGCATATTGACATCTAGCAACACCAAATCAGGCTGGGTGGCAGAGAATGTTTCCCACCCTTTGCGCCCATTCTCAGCGTAAGCGACTTCGTAGCCCTCCACCTCTAAGAACTTCCGCAGAAACTCGGAGTTCTGGCGGTCATCGTCAACGAGCAGAATCCTAATCTTTTCCATCCGTCTGTGGTATTATAATAGTGAATGTGGTACCCTGGCCCTCAGTGCTCTCAAACGTAATCGTACCTCTGTGAGCTTCCACCAGCAACTTCACATAACACAGTCCAAGTCCGATGCCGGGGATGGCCTTGTCCTTTGCCGACTCACTACGATAGAACTTGTCGAACACATACCTCTGGTCGGCCCGCGCAATGCCTATTCCATTGTCTTCCACGCAGATTTTCAGAAGTCTGTTTGTGTTCAGCTGATAGTCAATCCGAATGGCCACCTCATCGCGTGAGTATTTGACGGCATTCTCCAGCAGATTGCAGATGATGTTTCCAATATGCATACGGTCTGCCCACACTTCCACATCGTTCACAGCCACAACGTCCATCTTCACCCCCTTACCGCTGGGAATGTTCTGTTTGCCGATACATTCTTCTATCAGACTACGCAGTGAAAAGCGAGACTTCACCAAAGGTATTTCGGTGGAATCGCTGAACGTGATGTCGCGCAGTTTCGAGAAATACGAAGTCAGGTTATCCAGTTCATTGTGCGAACTTGCCAGTATGCGCTTTTTACTCTCTTCGTCCTCCATCATCCGCTCGTTACCCATAAACGACACGCACATCTTCAACGTTGATATGGGTCGCTTCAGTTCGTGAATCATCGTGTGCAGGAACTCCTGCCTAATGGCCTCAATGTGCCGTTGCTTTCGGATAGTCAGTATCTGATAAAACAGACAGAAGATAAGGATGAACGATAGCAATATCTGCATTAGTAATGTATAGGCCATACGACGGATGACTGGCGAAATACTGATGGCCGTTGTCACCACAACCTCCTGCCCCTCGAAGATGTCGTAAGGATACGACACAAGCATGAAGGGTTGCCAAATGGAGCCATCTATTTGTATGGACGGTTGCCAAATCATCGTGTCGGCTTTCGTTGTAGTGATGCTTTGAGTATCTATATCTCGTGACCGCAGGATGCTGTCGAGCCTCTCCTTTTGGAATGGATGCTGGAGATCGACGATGAAACGGTCAAGAGCTTCCAACAACAGGTCTGTCCCTGCACCCTCCTTGTTCTCGCATGTAAACTCAAAGCGTTCCATTCCATCAGGCATCTCAGACAGCTGGGTATCGCCATGATTGGCAATAAACTCCAAGAGGTACGTAGGGGCATCAACGTCCTTCGGGATGACAAGGGAGTGATGCAGTGTGTCGAAGGCAATTATCTCACACGTCCATGCTTCGGTTTTATCGTCATCTTTTTGATTGTGTGCTTTCCTAAATCGGTTGCCGTAAAGCCTTGGGGAACTCGGCAAGGCTTTTCTCACGGCTATATCTTCTTCGAAACAGGCGATAATTGTGTCATATAGCTCACTCTTGTACTCTTCCAACGATAGTTGGTAGCGGCTATATAGCCAATAGCCTTGCACGAGTGTGTAGGCTACGATAGCGCAGATTGTCAGGCCATATATGAATTTAATTCTTCTTTCCATGCTGCAAAAGTACATATTTTATGATGAACCTGCGCCCGAAAGAATCCTAAAAATGCCAAATAGTAATAATTCAGTAATATTTATTTTCGGCTACGAGAGGAAATCACCCTAATTTTGCACCCGATTTCAAATTTATGTATGATTATGAGAAGGTTATTTTCACTTCTGTTGATGGTATTGCCTATGCTCGCTTTCGCACAGAGCATAGAAGTGAAGTATTCCGTGTACTCCAAGAAACGGGCAGAGGCTATTAACAAGATAAAAGGTGCGAAGGAGAATCAAGGGTATCAAGGGTTGCTGTCGGGCTTATCGACAGAGAAAAAGGATTCATTCTGCCTGGTTGTCAGCGGCAGGATGTCATCGTTTGAGCAGATAGAGCCAGAAGAAGAACTGACAGGCGACCACGGCCCGAAGATTATCCTTGTGAATCCTTCTTATAGCGAAGAAAGCGTCTCCGTGTATAAGAATCTTGAAGATATGCGTGTGACGGAATTGAAGGATTTGTTGGCAAGAACCTATTCCATCACGCATCCGTTGCCACGCTACAAGTGGAATGTCGGCACTGAGTCAAAGGAGATTATGGGACTTCAAGCGTATAAGGCCACCATTGGTGATTCGATTACAGCGTGGTTCTGTCCGACTATCCCCGTACAGGACGGGCCAGGCTTATACTGCGGACTACCAGGGCTTATCCTCGACTTGGAGGACGCGCAGACTGTCTATTCATGCACGGCTATCAATACCAATTCGACACGCGAAGTGGGAAAGCCCAAGAGAGCCAAGAAAATGACGGAAGAAGAATTTGTGAGCCTGAGACGGCGCACAATTGAGAGTCTGAAGCAACGTTCGTCACAGTAATTGTGCATGAGGAAGGTAGCCGTCATAATTGTTTCTTTGCTGCTCTGCCTTGTTCGTTCTTCGGCGCAGGACATTAAACTGAAGGGGGCTGTTGTCAATGCTGATGACGGTTCCGCCGTGTCTTTTACCAACATCATGGTCTATTGCCTCCCCGATAGCACCCTCTTAGGATATGCCATTTCTTCCGACGATGGGACTTTCTCTGTTGCCGTATCGCCGTCCGTTAAAGATTTGTTCATTAAGGTTTCTTGTCTGGGCTTCAAAGGCCAGACCATTACAACAACGACAGGAGCCGATAGTCTGCTAATTAGGCTGGAGCCAGACAGCAAAATGCTGGAAACAGTCGTTGTCAAAGGGCGTGCGCCGGGAATCAAGGTCAGCGGCGACACCATCGACTACAACATCGGGAAATACACCACAGGCAACGAGAAAGTGCTGAAGGACATTCTCGCCAAACTACCGGGGATGGACGTGGACGAGAAAGGACAGGTGACGGTCAACGGGGAATCAGTGAAGAAGATTCTCATTGACGGGCAGGACTTCTTTGGCAATCAGAACGAGCAAATAACGAATAATCTCCCTGCCAAAGTCGTAGACAAGATTCAGTTGCAGAAGAATTACAGCGAGTTCTCGCTTCTCAAAGGATTCGACACCCACAGGGCCAACGCCCTGAACGTCAAGATTGACTCTCTGCACCGTGGGCGCATGACTGGTAATGCAGAACTGTTTGGCGGGTGGCCCAGCAACTATCGGACAACTGTTAATGCCTACTCGTTTAGCAACAAGGCCATGCTCGGATTTAACGCCAAATACTTCAATACGGGCGAGGAAATCATGACGCTCATGGACTATATCAAACTGTTGGGCAGCGTGAATGACTATGCCCGTTCGTTTGGCGGACAAGACAGGGTGATAGAGAGTGGCGTCAGTCTGCCATCGTTTCTGACGAGCAACATCAATTCCTATAGCCGACGGAATGCCCTCGTTTCCTCCAACATCGCTTG